>NZ_BAAAYN010000063.1 GCF_039536245.1 Cryptosporangium minutisporangium
CGCATGGAGGCCGGTTTCGCGTCAGTCCGCAGCGACCGCCGCAGGCTGCTCGTCTCGGCGCGCTCGGCGCGAGCGCCACCACCCGCCGGCGAAGATCACCACGAGGACGACCACGGTCGCGGCCGACAGATAGGTCCCCATGCTGCGGTACGGCGTGCGGTACTCCAGCGCCACGGTGTGCGCTCCGTCCGGCACCGCGACCGCGACCAGCCCGTGGTCGGCCGGGACCAGCTCGGCAGGCTTCCCGTCGACGGTCACCGCCCAGTCGGTCTGCAGCGCGTCGGCGACCACCAGGTAACCGGTCCCGGACGCGTTCACCCGGGCCTCGATCCGGTCGACCCGGTCGGCGAGCACCGAAATCGTCGCCGTACTGCCCGCTGCGGCCGACTCCCCCGGGCTGTCCAGGACGACCTGGTTCGCCGCGAGCGAGCCGCCGTTCACCAGCGCGACCCGCCGGGCGGCCGACGGCTCGACGACGACCTCGTTGGCCCACCGGATCCGGGGCAGCGCGGTCAGCCGCTCGTACACGACCGCGGCACCGGCGTACGCCAGCCGCAGCCCGTCGTCCGCCGGTCGCACGACGCCCAGTGAGTCCCCGTCGCGCGCGCCCCGCACCGTCAGCGGCCCCGCGGAATCCTGGGTGATCACCGCGGTCAGCTCGGTGTCCGCGGGCACGTCCTCGGCAACGATCGGGATCGTGAACCGCTCGTCGTCGGCCAGGCCCTCCCGGCCGCCGCCGACGAGCACCTGACGCTCGCCCCGCGCCACTTCCTTACCCGTCTCGTCCCGAAGGCTGACCCGGACGTTCGTGTCGCGATCCGGCCGGAACGGCGCCGCCGTGACGAGCGTGAGCGCGCGCAGCGGGCCGGTGCCCGGCACCTTCTGGGTGAGTGCCTGGTCGCCGCCGATCGTCGTCGACCCGGTGGCGGCCCTGGGCTCGACGACCGTTCCGAACACGTCGTCCCAGGGCGCGGTCACGAAGTACCGGACGCCGAGGCGGTCGAAGAGCGGCTGCCGCGCGGTCTGCGCCGTGGACCGGAAGTTGACGTAGGTCGGTGGGTCGCCGAGGCCCCAGCCGGGCATTCCGTCGAGCGCCTCGCCGAACCGCGCGGCGACGAACTGGTGCCCGTTCAGCGCCCGCAGCCGGTAGTAGGAGTCCGAGCCGACGAACATCGCGCCGCCGGCGGCGTACCGGTCGTCTCCGAGGTGGGACTTCAGGTACCGATGGACGTCGGTCGTCGGGTAGAACGTGGCCTTGTCCGACTTGGGCCAGTACGGTGCCGCGAACGTCAGCGCCTGCACGAGCACGAGCACCGGCACCACCACCGCCGCGGCGCCGGCGAGCCACCGCGTGGACGACCCCCGGCGGACCAGCCACCACAGCACTGCGACGGCGATCACCGCAGGCACGACGAATGCCGCGGCCCACATCACCTGGTCGTCGAACCAGGAGACCCGGTAATCGCCGTTCTGGCCGCCCTTCGCGATCTCCGCCGCCCGGCGTCCCCGCCAGAGCAGTCCGGCGCCGGCAACCGTCGCGCCGGTGAACACCAGCGTCGGCCACACCCGCCACACCCAGGCCGGTACCCGGGCACCGGCCGCGCGCTCCGTGGCCACTCGTCGGACCAGCAGGTCGAACCCGACCGCGGCGAGCACGGCCAGCAGGAAGCAGAGCACGCTCCGCATCCGGCCCACGTAGTTGTCGGAGAAGAGCACCGGCAGCTTCTGCAACACCGCCAGCGGCAGCCCACCGGCGTACGACACGAGCAGGCCGAGCCCGGTGGCGACCACGAAGAACGTCCAGCCGCCGCGCGGCAACCGTGCCCACGCGGCGCGCGGCCAGGCCACCGCGACCAGCACCAGCAACACCGCCGCGGCGCCGAGGTACATCGTCGACTCGACCAGGTTGATCGGCAGGTACCAGTACGGGCCGCGGTTCGGGTCGGTCGTGCCGAACGCCCAGGGCACGACCGCGGTCAGTGCGGTCACCGGCGACAGGTGGTCGTCGGGCGTCTGCTCCCGGCCCCGGATGAAGACACCGGACATCGCCGACGCGAACGGCAGCAACTGGAACGCCGCGAGCGCCACCGCACCGGCGAGCGCGACCCCGGCGCCGCCCACCACACCGACCACCCGACGCCAGGCGAGCCCGTACTCGCCCAGCACCCTGACCACGAGGTAGATGCCGGCGAACAGAATCGTGTAGCCGGTCACCGCAGGGAACCCGCCGAGCAGCATCGACGCCACGGCCAGGCAGAGCAGTGCTCCGTCCCGGGCCCGGCGGGACGCGACCAGCCGCTCCACGCACCAGAACACCGCCGGGATGAACGCCGCGACGCGGGTCTGCGGCCAGTTCGTCCACGCGATCATGAACGCGCTGCCGACGAACACCAACCCACCGAGGCCGGCCGCCGCACGTCCGAGCCGGAACCGCCGCAGGAACAGGAACGTGGCGCCCGCCGCCACGAGGATCTCCAGCAGCTTCACGTACCCGGGCGCGAGCCACCCCGGCAGTACCAGGTAGGGCACGGTGAGTGGGTTGTACACCGCGTTGTTCGGCGTCGAGCCGAACGCGCTGCCGCCGGCCTGGTACGGGTTCCAGAGCGCGACGTCACCGTCGCGGAACAACTCTCCGAAGAGCGTGGTGTTGGGGACGACCGAGTCGACGGTGTCGTTGAGGTACGTGTTCGTCGGTTGGACGTCGGACAGGCCGGAGTTCGCGTACGGGGCCTTGTTCGCGATCATGTCCGTCGCGGCGAAGACCTTCTGCCCCAGCAGCGGCGTCCCGATCCCGATCAGCGCGTAGCCGACGATCGTCAGCGCGACGACCGCGGTCAGCACCCGTTGCCAGCGCGGTTCGGCCGACCGGGACGGCTCGCTCTCCTCGGACGGCTCCGGTGCCGGGGTTGCCACGACGGTGTCGGACCTTTGGCTCACGGGGACATCGACTCCGGAACACGGGGGTTACAGCGGGATCGCGGCCGCATTGACGCGCCGCCGACCGGTAGGACTCGCCGAGAGTAACAGCCCTGTGGTAACCCTCCGCTGAACGTCGCTCGTCCGGGGATTGTCGGACGCAGCGCGGGGAACTCGACCTGTCATGCGCATCGTGGTGACCGGAGCCAGCGGAAATGTCGGAAGCGCCGTGGTTCGCGCGGCGGTGGGATCGGGCGCGGACGTCGTCGGGGTCGCCCGGCGGATCCCGCCGGAGAGGTCCGCGCCTACCGGCACCCGGTGGGTCCGGTGCGACGTCGGTGCCCGGAACGCGGACGCCGTGCTGCGCACCGCCATGGAGGGAGCGGACGCGGTCGTGCACCTGGCGTGGGCGATCCAACCCAGCCACGACCGGCGCCGGCTGATCCGCACCAACGTTCTGGGGACGAAGGCGGTGCTCGCCGCCGCCGAGCAGGCAGGCGTCCCGCACTTCGTGCACGCGTCCTCGATCGGGGTGTACTCGGTCGGCCCGAAGGACCGCATGGTCGGCGAGGACTGGCCCACCGAGGGCATCCGCACGTCGCACTACAGCCGAGACAAGGTCGCCGCCGAACGACTGGTGGACGCCGCCGAACGGCGCGGGGTACTGCCGGTCGTCACGCGGATCCGCCCGGCGCTGGTCGTGCAGCGGAAGGCGGCCAGTGAGCTGCTGCGATACTTCGCGCCCGCGCTGGCCCGACCGCTGGTCCGTGCGCCGCTGCCGGTCCTGCCCCTGCCCGGGCGCGCCGTGACCCAGGTGGTGCACGCCGACGACGTCGCCGACGGTGTCCTGCGCATTCTCACCGTGCGGGCGGGTGGCGCCTTCAACCTGGCGCCGGAGCCCCCGCTGCGCCCGGAGGACCTGGCCGCGGCGTTCGGCGCGCGGCGGATTCCGCTGCCGGGGGCGGTGCTCCGCGCCGGTGCGGCCCTGACCTGGACGACCCGCCTCCAGCCGGTCGACGCCGGATGGGTCGACATGCTGCTCGGTCACCCCTTGCTGGACAGCACGCGGGCGCGGGACGAACTCGGCTGGACGCCCCGCTACCGCACGACCGAGGCGCTGGCCGACGTCGTCGCCGGGTTGCGCGCCCACGCCGGGGGCCGCGGTCCGCTGCTGCGCCCTCTGCGCGTCTTCGTCTAGTCCGCCATCAGGAAGACGCGGACCAGCATGAACAGCGCCACCAGCACGACCATGAGGCCGATCGCGCCGATCACCACCACGGGCACCCACTTCGGGGCCGGGCCGGCCTCCTGATGGGTGATCGCCGAGGTGCCGCCCTCACCGGGCGGCGTCTCGCCCGGCGGAACTCCACCGCCGGGCTCCAGCCCAGGGGTACGGCTCGGATCCGGACCTTGCCAGCTCATGCGTCCTCCTTCCGGTCACCATCCGCCCTGGGCTACCCGGTCCCCCGACGGGCACACCCGGTACCGGCCGGAAACAGCGTCTCTCCGGTGTGACCGGCTGCTCAGGGGGTAACCGCAGCACTATGTCGGTGATCCGAGCACTCTTCTCCCGCCTGGAAAACGCGCGGCTCCTCGACCCCGTCGCCGAGGCTGTCGCGGACGCGGTCCACCAGACCATCCCCAACTCGCGGGTCGCGGACCTGCTGCACGGTCGATGGCTCGGCCACCCCGTGCACCCGATCCTGGTTCAGATACCGGTCGGCGCCTGGGCGTCGGCCACCGTCCTCGACTTCATGCCGGGTAGCCGGGTAGCGGCCCGGCGGCTCGTGGGCCTCGGGCTGCTCACCGCACCCGCGGCCGTCGCCGCCGGGCTGACCGACTGGGCCGACATGGAGCCCGACCAGCGCCGGGTCGGCCTCGTGCACGCCACCGCGAACACGGTCGGCATCACGTTCTACGCCGCGTCCTGGACCGCGCGGAAGCAGGGGCGTCAGCTGGCCGGTGTCGGCTACGCGCTGCTCGGGCTGACGGCCATCGGCGTCGGCGGCGCACTCGGCGGGCATCTCGCCTACTCCCAGGCCGGCGGCGTCAACCATGCCGAGAGTGCGCTGCGGCGCGCCGGTGACGGCTGGCACGACCTCGGCCCGCTGGACCAGATCCCGATCGGCGAGCCGATTCGACGGGAGGTCGGCGACACGACCGTCGTCGTGTACCGCCGGCACCTGCGGAGCGGCGGCGGCGTCCACGTGCTGGCGTCCGAGTGCAGCCACGTCGGTGGCCCGCTGCACGAGGGCGAGGTGACCGACGGTCCCGGTGAGCCGCGGATCACCTGCCCCTGGCACGGATCGGTGTTCCGGCTCGTGGACGGCGAGCCGCTGCGTGGCCCGGCGACGGCGTGTCAGCCGGTGTTCCAGACCGAGATCGTGGCCGGTCGGCTGCGGGTTCGGGCGTCCGCGGAAGGAAGCGTGTGGAAGAACGCCGAGGTATGAACAACGAAGTGAGTGTGACGCTCTACGAGGACGGTCCGCTTCTGCTGCGGGGGGACTTCGTACTGCAGGGCCAGGACGGCACGCCGATCGACCCGGGACGGGCGACGGTCGCCCTCTGCCGATGCGGGAAGTCCGGCCTCAAGCCGTTCTGCGACGGCACCCACAAACTCGTCGGGTTCTCCGCGCCGGGCCAGTAACGCACGCAAACAACAGCCCCGTCCGCGCTGCGGACGGGGCTGTTGTTTGCAGTTCTACGGACCTGGAGCCGGTCCAGGGCGGCGCTGGCATTCGCGCGCAAGGCCGCCTCGACCTTGCGGTGGTCTCGAGGCCTTGGGCGCGGCTGTCAGCGCCGTTCTGGGCGGGCCGCCGCCCACTAGGCCGGGATGGCCAGCGTGTCGTCGGGGGCGAGCGGACGGCGTAGTGCGGTGGTGCCGTTCTCCCACCGATCGAGGATCCACTCGGCGGCGAACGCGTCGAGCTGCAGCCCGCACGCCGCGCCGAACAGCACGTCCCGCGCCTGGTCCGGATGCTCCGCCACGTACCCCCCGCACAGGTCGTGCGCGGCGATCTGTTCGTGCACGGCGTCCGCGGTGACGTGCTCGTCGTAGAAGCGGGTGGCGTCGGGGGGGGGGGCCNGGCGTCGCCGCCGAGACGCCGCAAGCCGTTGGCGTAGCGCCGGTTCGGCAGCGACGACGTCATCTCGAACGCGGCGAGGTGACCCAGCAATGCGGGCAGCCACCGCCGGTGCAGGCCGAACAACGACATGAGGTTGCTGGTGGCCAGCGTCGGTGCCGAGACGTGATCGACGTAGGCCCCGTACCCGGCGTCGAGATCGAGCCGCTCCATCGTCGTCCGGAAGAGCTCGGAGTGCATCCGCTCGACCCGGCCGCCGCCGTACTCGTCCGCCTGGATCTCGATCAGGGCGGCCTTGGGGCGCCCACCGAGCCGTGGAATGCCCCAGCTGTGCGGGTCGGCCTCCTTGAGGTGGTAGACCGACCGATGCACGACGAACTCCCGGAACTGGCCGAGCGTCGCTTTGCGCTGCAGGAACCGGCTCATCGACGGTCCGGCGTCCGCGCTGGTCAGTGCGGTCAGGGCAGTCGGCACGGACCGTTCGTCCGGAATAGTGACCACCGCACGGAGCCCGTCGAGGAACCGGGCTTCCAACCCGGCCCGCAGCCGGATCAGCTCCGGATCCCAGTCCCAGTCCGGGTCGACCTCGTCGAATCCCCGGTAGTGCAACTCGTAGAGCACCCAGAGCGCCAACTGGAGATCGTCGTCCAGCCAGGGTTCGTCCGTGTGGGCGGCCGGCGCCAACCTCGCGAACGAGCCCGGCGACCCGGTCAGTGCCTGAACCAGCGCTTCACTCACGCCACCCCGTGGCTCCGGCAACCGCATGTAACTTCCTCCCGGTTCGGCCCGTCCTCGCGCCAGCCGGGAGAAAGTTCCCGTTAGAGAGCATCTGAAACCGCCGATGACAGCGTTACCGTCTCGCCTCGCTCCACCGGCCGGACGCCACCGATCCGGCGCCGGGACGTCTCCTCGAGGAACGCGCGCCGCGGCGTCTTCTGCACCGGGTAGTCGTCGTTGTGGATCGGGTAGACGATCGACGGTCCGATCATCTCGACCAGATCCGCGCCCTGGTGCTCGTCCATCGTCAGCAGGACACCGAGGATCCGGGTTCCGCCGAGGTGGACCAGCGCCGCGTCGATGCCGGGGTACCGCTCGGCGATCTCGCCCAGCCACGGACGGCAGAGCGTGTCACCGGTGACGTACAGCCGGAATACCCGCCGACCGTCCCGCTCCAGGTCGACGATGCTGCCCATCACCGGTGGCAGCAGGCGGTGGACGACCTCCGGGCCGTGCTGGCCGGGGACCGAGCTCACCCGGAGCACCTCGGTGCCGCGGCGGGCCTCCCACGACGTCCACTGACGGAGTCCTTCGGCGGCCCGGAAGCCCCACCGGCCGAGCCGGCGGGCGGCGTGCCGAGTGGTGACGATCGGCACGGCACGGTCGAGCCCTTTCTTGGCCCGCCGATCGAAATGGTCACCGTGCAGGTGGGAGAGCACCACGGCGTCGAGTGGCGGCAGCGAATCGAGGCTGATCGCGGGGTCGACGAGGCGGCGGGAGCTGAGGCCGTAGCCCAGGTAAGCCCGTTCGCCCCGGTGCAGGAAGTTGGGGTCGGTGAGAACGGTGAAGCTGCCGAGCCGGAGCAGGACGGTGGCGTTGCCGACGAACAGCAGACTGCCGACGGCCCGGGAGGGGTGCTGCGCGGAGAGATCAAGCGAGCTCGTCATGGCGCACGGAGTAGGCCGGTGAGCGGTGCTTAAACGGCGCGGTCCGTCTCGGGATCGCTCGATTCCTCCGATTCGGCGACGGCGGGTGCCTCGGTGGAGAGCGCGGCCCAGACCGTCTTGCCGTCTTGGTGGTCGATGATGCCCCACTGCTGGCTGACCCGGTCGATCAGCGGCAGGCCGCGTCCGCGGAAGCTCACCATGTCCAGCGGCCGGGGCACCGGCTGCGTGGTGGAGCCGTCCCGGACGCTGATCTTCAGCCGTTCGTCGGTCAGTTCCAGCGCCACCGTCGACGTGGTCCCGGCATGTTCGACGGCGTTCGACACCAGTTCGCTGACCACCAGCTGAGCTATCTCGGTCAGGTCGGGCGAGAGTTCCCAATCGGCGGCTGCCTGCTGCAGGAACCGCCTGGCCGTAGCCGAAGCGGACGGATCAGCCGGAACACTAACGTCCCGTGTGACCCGTGCCGGCCGGTCATCGACATGGCGCACACCCGCCTCCGTCGCCGGGTAGAAGTGGAGCAGGTCGGCACAGCGCACACGCCGCGCGGCCGCTTCGTAGACACCATCGCCGTCCACGATGGCCATCCGCGCGGCGGGCCATCCCCCCGCGGTGGTGAGCACGCTGGGCAGCAGCGTGACGCACTCCGGAGTCACTAGTCGTAGCCCGGACACGTCCACCACCACCCTTCCCACGTCGAACAGCGTTTTGAGCATCGCCCGCCGAGCCGCCGGCGCGGTACGTACTGAGAGCCGACCGCTGAGCCGCAGCACCACGTAGCCGACCAGACATTCCTGGTCGACGTGCAACTCCGGGCTCATCGCTCTTCTCTCCGGTCTCTGTTGCGTCGTGTTACCCACGATCCGTAGTGGGCACACGCGGAATCGTCACTGCCCTCCTGGAGGGGCGTAACGTCGATCACACGGCGTCGCTTCTTCGCCCGCCCAGGTGCCCGGAGAAGGGGACCGACATGGCAAGACGCCGGCTCGTCGCCATCGGCGCTTCCGACGGTGGTGTCGAGAGCCTCCGCTCGGTCGTCCGGGGGCCGGTGCGCGCTCTCCCGTGGTCCGCGGGAGCTACCTCTAGGTCCGTCAGGACGAGTTCACGACCCTGTTCAACACGGTTCTGATCAACGTGACCGGCCGTCGCGCGGCAGGCGACCTACGGCGAAAAAGAAGTCCGGGCCGTTCCCGGTGAGTTCCTGGAGCGCTATTTCGAGCGCGAAGGCACGCGTTTCGTCTTCGCCAAAGGACCTTCGCCGGAGCGCGATTTCGGGCGGAACGACCTCGTCCAGGACGCCCCGATCAGCCGCATCGACCTGCTGGCCTGCCGCAACGTGCTGATGTACCTCAACGCCGAGACGCAGGCGCGAGTATTGGCCCGGTTCAATTTCGCGCTGAACGACGTCGGCGTTCTGTTCCTCGGTAAAGCGGAAATGCTGCTCAGCCACGGCCAGCTTTCCGCCCCCTCGACCTCAAACGCCGTTTCTTCCGCAAGGTGCCGCGCGGGGCACCGGGCCGGGGGGTCGTCGCGACGGACGGCGGGACGAAGCACACCCTCCGCGAGCTACTCGGCGCCGACCGGCTGCAGACGGAGGCGCTACTCACAGCGCCGGTCGCGGCGATCGTGATGACCAGCGACGGCACCGTCGCCGGCGTGAATCAACGAGCCGAAACGCTGCTCGGCGTCTCGTCGCGCGACCTCGGGCGGCCCGTTCCTCGACCTGGAGGTCTCGTTCCGACCGGTCGAGCTGCGCTCGTTCCCGGAGGCGGTGCGGCGCGATCGCCGACGCGAACCGGCAGATCGAGACCGCCTACGAGGAACTGCAGTCCACGAACGAAGAGCTCCAGACGATCAACGAGGAACTCCGCGAGCGCACCGACCAGCTCAGCGACGCCAACGCGTTCCTGGAGTCGATCCTCCGGAGCCTGCGCAGCGCTGTCGTCGTCGTCGACACCGAACTGGTCGTCCAGATTTGGAACCGGCAGTCCGAGGATCTCTGGGGCCTGCGACCGGAAGAGGCGGTCGGCCAGCACCTGCTCAACCTCGACGTCGGGATCTCCACCGACCGGCTGCGACCGCTGGTCCGGCACGTGCTCAACGGTGGGAGCGAGCCCGCCGAGGTGACGATCAACGCGGTCACCGGCGGGGACGGCCGGTGCACGTCCGAGTGGGGGCCAGCCCGCTGGTGTTCCGCGCCGGTCAGATCGCCGGGGCAATCGTGGTGATGGATCAGACGTACGACGTGGACGGTCGCTGGACCGAGCCGGCCGCGCTGCCCGCGGCGTCCCCGCCCAACGGCGCAGCATCCGACGAGACCCCGTCCGACGGGCCCCCGCCCGCCGAGAGCGAATCCGATCAGGACAGGGCCACCGCCGACTAGTCGTACCCCGGTGTCGCACCCGCGCCCGCCGTTGGTTTTGGCCAACGGCGGGCGCGGCCTTTATATCCGTATGTACTCATATGATCTGGCGGCCCTGACGCGAGCTCCGCCATGAGAGGAGCCGGATGCCGGACCGCGTGGTGTCGCCGCCGCCCGTCCCGATCAGCCTCCTGGAACGGCCCTCCGGGCACCGGAGCCGGGTCCGGCCACCCGAACGCCTACGGCTGGCCCACCGGCCCGCGCTGGACGGTCTGCGCGCGGTCGCGGTCGTCGTGGTGCTGCTCTACCACGGCGGGATCTCCTGGCTCCCCGGCGGCTGGCTCGGCGTCGACGCGTTCTTCGTCCTCTCCGGGTACCTGATCACGACGCTCCTGCTGGCCGAGCACGAACGGACCGGACGGATCCGGCTCGGTGCGTTCTGGGCCCGGCGGGTGCGGCGGCTGCTGCCGGCGCTGCTGACCGTGGTGGCCACCGTGCTGGGTGGCGCTCGCTGGCTGGTGCCGCCGGAGGAGCTGGAGGCCCTGGGCCCCGACGCGCTGGCCGCGCTCGGCTACGTCGCGAACTGGCGCATGCTCAACCGCGGCGACGGCTACGCCGTCCTGACCGCCGCACCCTCCCCGTTGCAGCACACCTGGTCGCTGGCGCTGGAGGAACAGTTCTACCTGCTGTGGCCGCTGCTCGTGGTGGCCACGCTCGCGCTCCGGTCGGCCCGCACACTGCTGATCGGGACGCTCGCCGCGGCCGCGGCGTCGGCCGGTGCGATGGCGCTGCTCTACGTCCCGGACGCCGAACCGGCACGCGCGTACTACGGCAGCGACACCCGCGCGTTCGGCCTGCTGGTGGGCTGTGCGCTCGCCCTGGTGCTGAGCGCCCGCCGGTACCGGCCCGGGCACGCCGTCCAGCGCCGCTGGTCACCGGTGACGCTCGCCGCCGTCGGGACGCTCGGCGCGGCACTGCTCCTGCTCGACGACGCCGGGCCGACGCTCTACCGCGGTGGGCTGGTGGTCGTCGTCCTCGCAGTGGCCGCGGTTATCAGCCACGCCGAGCGGCACCCCGACGGGCTGACGGCGCGGGCGCTCTCGGTGTCGCCGCTCCCCCGGATCGGACGCGCCTCCTACGAGCTGTACCTCTGGCACTGGCCGGTCTTCCTGGCCCTGGACCACCAGCGCACCGGCTTGGACGGGCCGATGCTGCTGGTCGCCCGGTGCGCGGTCACGATCGTGCTAGCCGAGCTGACGTTCCACCTGATCAGTCAGCCGGTCCGCGGCGGACGGTGGCCGCGCCGAGGTCGGCTCCGGCCGGCTCTGACGACGCTGAGCGCCGTGTCCTGCGTGGCAGCCGCAGCCGTCCTGCTGACCACACCGCCGACGCCGCGCCCCGCGACACCGGAGGGACCGGTGGCAGCGATGCCGAGCACGGTCCGGAGTGCGTTGCTCACTCGGCCAGGGCGCGGCCCGGGACCCCTGCGGATCACGGTCTTCGGCGACTCGGTGGCGCACAGCCTGGCGGTCGGATTGCCACCGCTGACCGGCGCCCGCCTGACGAACCGGGCGCTGATCGGCTGCGGCATCGCCCGGTCCGGGCCGGTGCGCAACGCTGCCCGGATCCAGGAACCGTACGAGCGGTGCCCGCAGTGGGACACGCACTGGGCCGACGGGGTCCGAGCCGACCGTCCGGACCTGGCGGTGGTGGTGCTGGCCCGGTGGGAGGTGCTCGATCGGAAGCTGCACGGACGATGGCAGCACATCGGCCAGCCGGAGTACGACGCCTACCTGCGGTCCGAGCTGGCCCGGATGGTTCGGGTGCTCACCGCGGACGGAGCGCGGGTGGTGCTGGCCACCGCCCCGTACAACCACCGTTACGAGCGCCGGGACGGCAGCCTCTACCCGGAGGACGATCCGGCCCGGATGGACGCGTGGAACCGGATGCTGGAGGACACCGCGCGGGCCGATCCGGAGCGGGTCCGGATCGTGGATCTGGCGGCGCGCCTCTGTCCCGACGGCCGGTACACCCGCGACGTCGACGGCGTCCGCGTCCGGAGCGACGGACTCCACCTGACCGCAGGCGGAGTCCGCGACTACCTCGCCCCCTGGCTAGTACCGCAACTCGTGGGAGCGGCCCGTTGAGAACGCCAGCGGCTTCGCCGCTGGTTACACCGCGGCGCGCGCCGGGTCGGAGCTGGTCTGGGCTCCGGAGTCGGGGTCCGGGTCGGAGTCGGGGCGGATGCCACCGGTGGACGCCGGGCCGGCGTCGTGGCCGAGGCCCCGCAGTTGCAGCGTACCCGCCGGCGCGATCCCGAGCCGCTCCGCCGCGAGCAGGAACGCCTCGGCGTACGGCGAGTGCGCGGTCGCGTCGTGGACGAGATCCCAGTCGATCTGCTCCCGGAGCGCCCGCCCCAGCGGGAGCACCGTGGCCAGGTCGCAGTAGTGCTCGGTGAATGCGAGCAGCTTGTTCAGCAGCAGGTCCGTGGCGGACAGCACCGGCATCCGCACCGCCTCGACCGGCATCTCCTCGGCCCGCTCGAGCATGTCGATGGTGACCTCCCGCTCCGAGGGCCGGAAGATCAGGTCGACGAGGCAGTCACCGTCGTACACCTTCACCAGCCAGTCCTCGGGCGGCTGCTCGGACCGCAACCCGGCCTCGACACACGCTCCCAGCGCCGACTGGACGTCGGACGGCCGGATCAGGAAGTCCACGTCGTGCGTGGACGCCGGCCCACCCCTCGCGTAGACCGCGAATCCCCCGGCCAGGGCGAATGGGATGTCCGCTGCCTTCAGCGTGCTGGCCACCCGCTTCATCGTGACGATCAGCGCGTCCGGATCTCCGCTCATGTCCCCCCAATACCCCGTTGCGCAGCCGGATACCCCGGTGTTCGGTCCTGACACGGTCAGACGGAACGCTCCGTCGCGATAGCATGGATAGCCGACGAATTGTTCGCCACGACCGGGGTACCTCCGGCCCGAAGGACGAACGATCGCGCTGAACAGTGCGGTGAGAAGCGAGGGCTGGATGCTCAGCTGCGAGATCGACCGGACGCTCCCGGTCACCGTGCTCCAGGTGGACGGGGAGCTGCGGCTGAGAACCGTCAGCCAGGTGCGGGTCGCTGTGCTGAAATGCCTGGTCGAGTGCCCTGAGGCAGTGGTTGTCGACCTGTCGGGCGTGGTCGTCGGCGACCGGATCGCGCTCACGGTCTTCCGAGCAGTGAGCCGCCAGGCCGCGATGTGGCCCTCCGTCCCGCTGGTGCTGGCTGCGGCACCCCCGGACACCCGGGCTCAGCTGGAGCGGATCACCTCGCTGTGGCAGATCCCGGTGTACCCGTCCGTCGAGGAGGCGCTGGCCGACGCCGCCCTCAGACCGCTTCCCGTCCGCCGGCTCGAGCTGGCGCTGCGCGCCGGCACGATGGCGTTGCCGAGGGCCCGGGCGATGGTCTCGGAGGCGTGCTCCACGTGGGGACTGGGTGACCTGACGCTCCCGGCCGAACTCATCATGTCCGAGTTGGTCAGCAACGCCGTGCAGCACTCGGGCACCGACTTCACCGCGAGCGTGGTCCTTCGCCAGGAGTTCCTGCACCTCACGGTCACCGACGGCTGCGCCGAGCCGCCGCGGAAGAGTCCTCGATACCCGCCGGCCGACGCGCTGAGCGGCCGCGGCCTACTGCTGGTCGACGAGTTCGCCACGAACTGGGGCTGCCTGCCGATCCACGGCGGCAAGACCGTCTGGGCGACGCTCCGGATCGTCGGCTAGCTGCCCGAACGCCAGTCGCGTCGGCCTCCGTGGAGGCCGACGCGACGTCAGTTCACGCGGTGCGCTACTCGACCTTCTCCCGCACCGCGGTGTAGGCGAAGTGCAGCAGGTCCGAGCCCGCCACCGCGGTCAGCGCCGTCGTCGCCATCCGGGTGAACCCGGGCGCGAGCACCATCCCGGCGGAGAACGCCGTCGCCACCCACATCGACGTGCAGAACGGACAGTTCACGAGCTCACCCGCCGCATGCCGGAAGGGATCGTGATGGGCGGGCTCCTCGTTCACCTCCCCCTCCCCGACCGGCTCCGTGAACTGCGTGAACGGTGCGCGGAGCGGGCTGGTGATCGCGTCCTTGGTGAGGATGCGGCTCAACTTGTAGGTGGCCGCGGTGAGCAGAGCGACGTCGCCGGCGGACACTTTCTGGGGTGCCTTGCGACCCAGAACGGCCGCCAGCCCGGTCAGCCCGGCCACCGTCCCGCCGTAGAGCCCCATCAGCGTGAGGTAACCGCGCAGCGGGCGATCGTCGTCCGCGGAACGCGCGTACCGCTCAGCGACCCTCGAGGCGGCAGCGCGCGCGCTCGGCAACACGTCGGTCATCAGCGGTCCCCTCCCTCGGTGTCGGCGGTCGTGAGGCCGGTTCCGCCGGGGTTGTCGAGATCGGCCGGCCCTGGCGCCCGACCGGACACGCCGACCGTGTCCGCGGCCGGCCACTCCCCCGGATCGCTGCCTGCGCGATTCGACCCCTCGGCGTCCAGCGGCGACTCCGCCGCCGTCCCGTCCCGGCGCCCGCCGGTATCGGACGGCGGGATATCCGTCGATCCGCTCGGGAAACCCGTGTCGCCGGATCGGCTTCCCGGCACGTCGTCGGCTCCACCACCGGTCGGGCTCGGCCCGGCGCCCGGCTCGCGCTCGTCCGCGGCAGTGGACAGCGTCCCCCGCTCGGCGGGGGCCTCCTCGGCGATCGCGGTGCCCTGGCCGGGATCGTTCTCCTGCTCAACGTCCGTGTACGCCGGGGCCGGTCGGTCGTTGTTGCTCACAGATGCCTCCGTCCGACGGGTTCTGTCGGGGTCATGTCCACCTGACCGGTACGGAAACCTGTCGTCCGCGCAGAGAGTCATATGCCACGTCCGCCGCCCCCAACTGGGGGACAATGAGCCCCGGTACGTCGCAGCAGGAGGTTCGCGCCGCCGGGTCGGTCCGGGCCGCCACCGCGGCGCAAGCGATCGAAAGGGGCCAGGTCGCGGTGGTGCACTGTCGGATCGGGCTGGTCGGCGCCGGTCGAGCCGCGGCTGGGCACGCGTCGACGCTCTGCCGATTCCACGACGTGACGATCGTCGGCGTCACCGATCCCGACCTGACGGTCGCCACGCGGTTGGCCGCCGAGGTCAACGCGCCGGTGGCGCCCTCCCTCGCGGGCTTGCTGGCCCTGGAGCCGAGCGCGGTATACGTCTGCGTTCCACCGTTCGCCCACGGCCCGATCGAGGAGGAGCTGCTCGCAGCCGACCTGCCGATGTTCGTCGAGCCACCGCTCGGCGTCGACCGGGACGTCCCGGAGTCGCTGCTCCCGCAGGTCGCGACGGCCGGTGTGGTGACCTCGGTCGGGCACCACTGGAGGTACTCGCCCGCGGTGACGCGCGCCCAGGCCGTGCTGTCCGGGCGGCCGATTCGATTGGTGACCGGCTCCTGGCTGGACGGCGTCGGCTCGTCCGATTGGTGGGGGCACCGGGACCGATCCGGCGGGCCACTCGTCGAGCAGGTCGGGAACCTGCTCGACCTGCTGCGCGCCCTCGTCGGCGAGGTGGTGGAGGTCTATGCGGCCGGCGACGGGACGCCACCGCCGGGCGTCCCGGACGCGGACGTCGACGGGGTGACCGCGGCGACGTTACGGTTCGCGTCCGGCGCGGTGGGCACGCTGGCCACCACGTGCCGGTTCGCCGGACGCCGTCGGGCCGGGCTGGAGATCTTCGCCGACGGGGCCAGCGTGACGATCGCCGAAGACGGATGCGAGATTCGGGTGGGCGACCGCTCGGAGTGGCACGCGGTCGACGCGGCGGACGCGCGGCACGCCGCCGACCGGGCCTTCGTCGACGCGCTCCGGCGACCGCAGGCGCGCAGCGGGGTGCTGGTCGACTACGGCCAGGCCGTCCGCACCCACCGGTTGGCCTGCGCACTCACCCGCTCGGCCGCCGAAGGGCGCCCGTTACGTCTGCGAAGAGACTAATTCCGTATGAGGTGGGAGGGCGGGGGGTGTAGGGCTGGAGATCAGGGACGACCCCAGGCGGAGCGCATCATCGTCGCGTACTCCTGACCGCGGGGCGGGTCACCGTGGAACGCGCCGGCCGTGGACCGGTCGAAGAACGCGTGCCGCTCGGCGCGCGCCCACGCGGCGGAGGCAGCCGCCACCCGCGACGCTCGACGCCACATCCACGCCGTCCACACGCCGAAGGTGTCCGGCCGACCCGCGATCTCTGACATGTGTGCACGCTCCCGATCAAACGCAATTCCCGCGGAACGCGGGGCCTGGACCACCAGCTACCCGGATCGCGGGAACTCGAATCGCCGATCGGCACTGAACCGATGGAGCCCTGCGCCGCTCCGGCGCAGGGCTCCATTATGGACTACAGCTGGCTCCGCTCAGTCACCGGGCCAGGAGCCGGTCGACTTCGCCCAGGCCTGCGCGCCCGCCCGGTCGATCGTGGCCTTGACCACGGCGTAGATCGCGCCCTGAATAGCGGAGGCGAGCAGAACCTCGCCCCAGCCGTACTCACTCTGGGTGGCACCGGGGGCGTCGTCCTCCCCGGAGACCTTCTTCCAGACCTGCTTGAAGATCACCCCGGCGACGAGGCCACCCAGCATGCCGCTGGCCAGGCCGATCGGCCGGTACGCGACGGCGGAGGCTTTCATCGGCGACCCGCCTTCCGCAGCGCCTGCCGGACCTGGGCGGCCGCAACGGCTCGCCGAGCCCGCACCGTCGTGGGGGCACGCCGGGCCTGCACGGTCCGGACGCCCACCACGAGGACCACGAGCGTCGCCGCCGCACCGGCCGCGACCTGCGGCCACGGCGCGTACCGCGAGAGGGCGGCCTTGCCGCGCTCCGACGACGCCTGCGCCTTCACCCGGCCGACTTCCGCGCGCTCACGCAGCACGGCGGTGCGGCCGGTGGCCTTGGCCTTGAGCGAGTCGGCGGTGTGCCCGATCTGCTCCTTGGCCTGCACGGCCTTCTCCCGGAACTGCTCTTTGGTCTGGTCGACCTTCGCCTGCGCCTGGGCCTTCACGTCGGCCTTAGCCGCGAGGGCTTCGACGGTGTCCCCCAGCTCAGCACGGATCTCGGCGATCTCGGCGCGCAGTGCGTCGGGGTCTTTCGACGGCTCGACGGCCGTCGATCCCTTCTTCGCGTCGTCCGAACTCATCGGTGGGCACGCTCCTTCACGGTGTTGATGTCCTGCTTGACGCCGTCGACCGCCTCGGCCGGTACCGGCGGGGTGGCCTGCTGGATCTCCTTCTTGCCGGTGAGCGCGAGAACGCCGGCGACGGCGAACAGCACGACCGCGACGATCAGCGCGGACGCCCACACCGGCAGGACCAGCGCGAGGGCAGCGATCGCGGCCGTGACCAGCGCACCGACGCCGTAGAGCGCCACCACGCCGGCGCCGCCGAACATGCCGGCACCGAGCCCGGCCTTCTTGCCCTTCTGGGTCAGCTCCAGCTGTGCCAGCTTCAGCTCGTCGCGCACCAGGGTGGAGACCTGGTCGGCGAGTCGGGTGACGAGCTCAGCGGTCGACGCGTCCGCGGCGTTGAAACGCCCCGGAGAGGGCGACGGCGCCTGCTCGGTCTGGGTGGCCATGGGGACTCCCTTCCTGATTCAGGTGAACGAACCTTCGGTGCTCGGGCCGACCTCGTCGGCCTTGCGGGCACCGCGACGACCGAGAGGCTTCTCCGGGCCGGTGGTGCTGTCCCGCTTGGTCTGGGCTTCCAGTTCGGCGTTCAGTTCGGCGCCGAACAGAATCGCCAGACAGGAGATGTAGAGCCAGAGGTTGAGCACGATGACGCCGGCGAGCGCGCCGTACGTCTTGTTGTAGCTACCGAAGTTGTTGACGTAGAACGAGAAGCCCGCCGACGCGATGAGCCACAGCACGGTCGCGACCACGGCACCCCAGGAGACCCAGCGGAACTTGGGGTTGTCGCGGTCGGGCGCGTAGCGGTACAGCAGGCCGAGGCCGAACATCATCAGCACGGCGAGCAGCACCCACCGGCCGACGTTGACGACACCACTGGCGAACGAGCCGAGCTTGAGCGCGTCGAGCACCGGCGGGACCACGGCGACCAGCAGGATCGCGACCACGAACGCCACGATCGCGCCGAGCGTCATCAGGATCGCCAGGGCGCGCTTCTTGGCGAAGTTCCGCTCGTCCTTCTCGTCGTACGCGGTGTTGACCGCTTGGATCATCCCGTTCATGCCGCCGGACGCGCTCCAGAGCACCGCAGCGAGCGAGAGGATCAGTCCGATCGACAGCCCCTTGCCACTGGCGCTGGTCGCCGCGGTGATCGGATCGGTGATCACCGACTTCACGTCCGCCGACAGGCTCGCGGTGAGCTCGTCGATCTGGTTGGCGATCTGATCGGGGCTCGCGACCAGCCCGTAGACGGTGATCGCACCGATCGCGGCCGGGATCAATGCCAGCCACGCGTAGAACGCTGCCGCCGCGGCGGCGGTCGAGATCTGGTCCTCCCTGAATTCCCGAACCGTACGGACCAGTACGTCTTTCCAGCCCCGCGCGGGAATCTGACGGGGTGAGTCCGCTTGACGGCCGCGCGCATCGCCGCTGCGTGCGTCACCGCCCGCAGAAATCGCGGTCATCCGCCTACCCCCTCGGCTGTGCTCGGTCTGCCCTCCCATACCCGGGGTGACGGCGGTCAATGCCTCTTGCGTCGGATCGGTCCCGAAACGCCGTGCCGGACAGTTGGGGGCACGGCCACCGGGTGGATCCTCCCTCTTGTCCGGTCCACCCTGTTATCTCGGCGTCCGCTTCCGTACTCTGAACGCGATGGAGCGGTTGAGCAGCCAGCCACTTCCGGGTGCCGTGCGCCTCGGCGCGCGCCCAGCGCGGTGTTCAGCGAGGGAGCAGCCCCCGCGGCCGCGCTTGCGCTCGGTTCAGCTAGCGCAGTCGCCATGCGGGCATGGCGGCACCGACCGTACGGAGGAGCCGCCATGACTGCACCAGAAGCCGAGTGGACGAGAGCAGAGAGCGGCGTAGAGGTCCGAACCGTCGCGGAGAGTGCGGGATCGCCGGTCGAAGAGACGCTGACCGTCGCCACCCATCGCGACCCGACCGGTCTCACCACCGTGAAGGTCGACGGCGAACTCGACATGCTGACCGCGCCGACGCTGATGTCGGTGGTCGGCGACGAACTCGACCGCGGGTGCACCCGCCTGCTCGTTGATCTGCGGCCGGTCACCTTCCTCGGCTCCAGCGGGCTGACCGCGCTGATCGCGCTCGCTCGTCGGTGTACGGACGATCAGGTCCGGTTGCGGCTCGTCGCGGACGGGCCCAACGTGCTGCGCCCGTTGGAGATCACCGGCCTGACGGCCGCGTTCAACACGGTCAGCGACCCGCTCGAAGCCTGGTGAGCCCGGCGAGCCGGTTTGCTCCGGCTCAGTCCGTGGCCTCGATCAGGTCGTCGCCGACGTCGACGGACGCCGGTTCGTTGAGCACCGTCGGCACCACGGACTCGTACACGCGTCCGGTATCGACGGCCACACGGTTCCAGTCGTAGCGGGAGCGGGCCCGATCGGCCCCGGCCACGCCGAAGCCGAGGCACCGCACCGGGTCACCCAGCAGGATGCGGAGCGCGGTGGCCAGCTGGTCCGGTCGACGCGGAGCCACCTGCACACCGGTGACGCCGTCCACGACGACGTCGGACACCGCGCCCACCGCGGTAGCCACCACCGGGACGCCACACGCCATGGCTTCGAGTACCGAGCCGGCGTCGACCGGCCCGTGCCACGGCACGCAGATCACCGCGTCGGCCGAGCGCAGCATCGCCGGACGGGCATCGATGTCCACCGAGCCCAGGTCCTCGTCGACGAACGTGACCCGGTCGGCCACCTCCAGCCGTTCGGCGCCGATGCGCAGCCGCTCGATCTCCTCCGCCCGGGCCCCGTCGCCCGCGGAGTCCGCCAGGATCACCAACTCGACGGCGGGCAGCCCGCGCAGCGCGGCGATCACGGTCTCGAAGCCGCTGCTCGGAACCGCCTCACCGACCGCGACGAGCCGCGGCGCGTCGGAGCGCCGGGCCGACCGGCCGTTGGGCGAGTACCGCTCGACGTCGACCGCGGAAGGCACCAGCCGGATGTGGTCCCGGGGTACGCCCATCCGGGCGAGCTCCTCGACCTCGTCGTCGCTGCGTGCAATGACCGCGGTGACCGACCGGGCGAGCGCCACCTCCAGCCGGATGCGGTTGGCCAGGCCGGGGTCGACCGCTCCCGGCCGTCGACGCTGGGAGGCGCCGAACGCCCCGAACGTCAGTACGACCGGCATTGGGGCCTCGGCCGCTCCGCCGCCGATCAGGGCAGATTCCCGCAGTTGTTGGCGACCGGCCGAGGCCGCGAGCCCGGAGGTCCAGGAGTGCGCGTGCACGACGTCGGGGCGTTGGTCCCGCCAGAGAGCGGCCAGCTCGCGCCCGAACTCGCCCAGCCAGGGAGCCAGTTCCTGCTCGGCGATCGGCCGGACCGGTCCTGCCGTGACCTGGTGCACGACCACGCCGGGCCGTAGGCGTTCGCGGTCCGGGGCCTCCGGATCGACGCGCCTGGTGTACACCACCACCTCGTGACCGCGCTCGGCGAGTGCCGCGGCGAGTCGATCCGATTCCGGAACGGCCGTGCGCTCGCGCGCGCTGGAGAGAGCTGTCGGTGCCGACACCATCGCGATCTTCATGAAGCAGTCGCCCTCCCGGAGAGGTCTCGTGGGAATCCCACTCCTGTCCCTACGCTATGCCCCGACGGGCCGCTCCTGTCCACATTTCCACGACCGGTGTGCCTTACTCGTCACCGCGAGGCTTCAGCACTCACGGTAGACGCGCCACATCACACGCTCCCCCTGCCCGCCGGATGGGGGCAGGCCACGAATCGTCCGAATTCAGGTGTGTGAGGCACCCGGGGCCGGGTATGGGAGCTGTGGCCCCACTCCTCAAGGCGCGGCGTTATCGCTGGCCAGGCGTGAGGCGGAGACGAGTTCGCCGGAGCCGGGTGCAGACCGAGCGCCCCCTGGCGACCGATGACGGCGCCGAGCAGACGTGCGCCGACAACAGGACAGCGGCCGGGCGCGACGACGTCCGGCGTCCCACCATCAGCCCGACGCGGGCTTGCACGTCCCGGGTCCAGCAGCGGGCCCACGGCGGGTCTTTCCGCCGGACCTTTCCGACCGACCCGGGCGGCCGGCGCCACCGGCGCGGACCGTCCTCGTGAGGAGGAAGAGTGAGCACCATCGAGCGATCGATCGACGTCCACGTGCCGGTGCGTACGGCCTACGACCAGTGGACGCAGTTCGAAACGTTCCCGCAGTTCATGGAGGGCGTCGAGAACATTCAGCAGATCGACGACGTCCACACCCACTGGCGGACGAACATCGCCGGCGTACGCCGCGAGTTCGACGCCGAGATCACCGAGCAGCGTCCGGACGAGCGGGTCGCCTGGAAGGCCACCGACGGCGAGGAGCAGGCCGGTGTCGTCACGTTCCACCGGTTGGACGACGAGAACACCCGGATCATGCTCCAGTTGGAGTTCCATCCGGAGGGCGCGGTCGAGAAGGCCGGCGACGCGCTCGGCCTCGTCTCGCACCGCGTGAAGGGTGACCTCGAGCGGTTCAAGACCTTCATCGAGGCGCACGGCTCCTCGACCGGCGCATGGCGCGGCGAGGTCGACGCGCCCCCGCAGCGGGGCGCGGCGGGCACCGGCGGGCAGAGCACCGACGCATCCGCGACCGGGGGCTACTGGACGCCCCGGACCGAGGAGGACCCGAACGCGATGGCCCACGGTGTTCCTCCGATGCCGTCGGGGTCCGATCCGCTGACCAACCGGTCCGCGATGTCGACCGAGGACGCCCAGCGGGCGTTCGACGAGGGCCGCCCGGCGGGCCCGCTGCCCTGATCCATCCATCGGCCGTGCCGGACCGGGCCGCGTCAGCGGTCCGGACGGCCGGGCCGGGGACCACACCCGGCCAATAGCGAAACGAGGGGGGCCTCCGGTGCCCGCGACACTGCGCCAGTCCCAACCAGCTTTCCTGACGACTCCCGCCCGATCCGCGCCGCACCGCGCCCCGGACGCGAGCGCCCCCGACGATGCGATGGAGGTGATCTGTCCCGCGAACGCCACGCAGCTTCCGGTCCTGCGCGCGATCGCGACGTCGATCGCACTCCGCGCGGACGCCGACCTCGATCTGGTCGCCGACCTGCGACTGGCGGTCGACGAGGCGTGTTCGGCGCTGGTCCGCGCCGCCGGCCCGGACGAACCGCTGCACTGCCGGTTCGTCCAGCACCCGGACGCCGTCGAGGTGACCGCCGCGGTCTGGTCGCCCCAGGCGGCCTCGGCCGAGGACGAACTCGGTGTTCTGCTCCTAACCAGCCTGACCGACCGGATCGCCACCGAAACCCAGGCACTCGACGACGGCTACGAGCTGCGGACGTCGCTGCTCGTACGGCTCCAGCCGGGAACCTCCCGGACCCGAGAGGAGCACCCGTGACCGATGGCGGGGCTGGCGTGGATCTTCGCGACCCGGCGTTCGGAGTCGCGGAGGCGGATGCCGAGCCAGGCCTCCAGCCGGAGGCGGACCTCGGCCTGCGGAGCGCGCCCGATCTGTGGGGTGAGTCGGAGGCCGACGCCGCAGCACCCCCCGAGCCCCGACGGCGTCGTCGGGAAGCGGCGGACGGGTACAGCGCGGCGCTGCTCGCCGCGCACCTGGGCGACCGCGAGGGCGACCGCCGCCTGGACTACGACGACTACTCGACGGTCGCGCCGCTGTTCGAGCGGTATGCCCAGCTCGCTGCGGACGACCCCCAGCGGGTCGCGCTCCGCGAGCGGCTGGTCACCGTCCACCTGCCGCTGGCCAGGCACATCGCTCGACGGTTCGCGAACCGCGGCGAGCGGCTGGAGGACCTGGCGCAGGTGGCGATGGTCGGCCTGATCCAGGCGATCGACCGGTTCGACCCGTTCCGTGGCGTCGAGTTCCTCTCGTTCGGCATCCCGACGATCATGGGCGAGGTCCGCAGGCACTTCCGGGACCAGGGTTGGTCGGTGCGGGTGCCGCGACGGCTCAAAGAGCTGCACCTGTCGATCAACGCGGCGGTCAGCGAACTCTCCCAGCACAACGGACGGGCGCCGACCGCGAGCGAGCTCGCCGCCCATCTCGGGCTGTCCAGGGAAGAGGTCCTGGAGGGCCTGGAGGCGGCCAACGCCTACCAGTCGACCTCGCTGGACACGCCGGTGGGCACCGAGCCGGACGCGCCGTCCCTGGTCGACACCCTCGGCGGGGAGGACTCCGCCATCGACGCGGTGGAGTACCGACAGGCGCTGCTGCCGCTGCTCGCCAAGATCCCACCGCGCGAGCGCCGGGTGCTGGCGCTGCGGTTCTTCGGAAACCAGACCCAGACGCAGATCGCTCAGGAGATCGGCGTCTCCCAGATGCACGTGTCCCGCTTGCTCGCCGCCACCCTGGCGAAGCTCCGCGCCGGCCTTCTCGAGGATTGAGCCTCGAAGAAGTCTGTCCGGCTATCGACGTTGTCGACCGTCCCGATACGTCGATAGCCGGACAGACTTTTGAGCGCGTCCGAGTTGGGTAGATCCACCGCATGCAAACGGTGCGTTTGACCATTCCCGCTAGCCCGGAACGGGTGTTCGCAGTGCTCTCCGACGGCTGGGCTTACGCCAGCTGGGTGGTCGGCGCCAGCCACATCCGGGACGTCGACCAAGGCTTCCCGACTCCGGGAACGAAGATCCACCACAGCGTCGGCGGCTGGCCGTTGATGATCAAGGACGAGTCCGTGGTCCTGGAGTGCGAGCCGAACCAGCGGATCGTCCTGAAGGTGAAGGTCTGGCCGCTCTTCGGCGGGATCGTCAAGGTCGAGCTGGAGCCCCACGGCGACGGCGGCACGCTCGCGGCGATGTCCGAGGAGCTCGTCGACGGCCCCGGGAAGCTGCTTCCCGAGCCGCTGATCGCGCCGGCGCTCAACGCCCGCAACCGGGAGTCGCTCAAACGGCTGGCCGACCGAGCTGTCCACGACGGCCGGTACACCATGGGCGGCGCGCGCGCGACGTAGTCACCTCCCGCGGCGGGAGGTCAGCGGTACACCGCTCGGTTCGCGGACCGGATCAGCGCGGCGTACGCGGATCCGCCCAGCGAGTTCCGGAGGAGTGCGGCCTTCGCCGCGTTGCTGCCCGGACCGCCGTGCACTCCTCCGCCGGGATGCGCCGACGCGCTCGCCAGGTACAACCGGTCGATCGGCGTGTCCGGACGACCGAGCCCCGGCACCGGCCGGAAGAACAGCTGCTGATGGATCGCCGCGGTGCCCAGGTTCGCCGAGCCCTCCGGAAGCGACGGGTTCCCGTGGGTGACGTCGGTGGTGCTGAGCACCCGCCGGGCGACGATCCGATCGGCGAACCCGGGGGCGTGCCGCTCGAACAGTGCTTGGACGCGGTCGGCGTGCCGTTCGAGCTCGCCCGGCTTCCAGTCGTGCCCGTGCGGCACGTGCGTGTACGCCCAGAGCGACTCGCCGCCGGGCGGCGTCCGGGACGGGTCGGCCACCGCCATCTGCCCGGCGAGGCAGAACGGCTGCTCGGGGATCTTCCGGCGGGCGAGGTCGGCGCCGTACTGGGTGAGGCCGTCGAAGTCGACGCCGAGGTGGACGGTGCCGGCCCGGCGGGCGGCCTCCGCGGTCCACGGCACCGGTCCGGACAGTGCCCAGTCGATCTTGATGATCGCGTTGTCCCAGGCGAAGCGGTCCAGATCGTCGCGCAGGCGGGGCGGCAGGTGGCGGTCACCGACCAGCTCGCGGTAGAGGTGCGGCGCGGCGACGTCGGCCAGCACCGCCTTCCGCGCCTGGATCAAGGCTCCGGACGCCGTCCGCACGCCGACCGCCCGGCCCTGCGCCACCAGCACCCGGTCGACGGGTTCGTTGCAGCGCAACTGCCCGCCAGCCGCGTTCAACCGGGACACCAGCGCTCCGGTGAGCGTCCCTGCGCCACCCTCGGGCACCGGGAAGCCCTGGAACTGCCCGAGCATCGCCAGCAACCACCCGAAGATCGAGCTGGCGGCGCTCTCCGGCTGCAGATCGGTGTGGAGCGCGTTGCCGGCGAGCAGGACCTTCGCGCCCTCGCCAGAGAAGGTCTCGGCCGTGTACTGCTTGACCGGCTGCACCGCGAACCGCGCGAACCGCAGGGCGTCCGCGACGCCGAGCGAGCGGAGCAGGCCGGTCGCCGCGCGGACCGGGGGGAACGGCTGGAACAGCGCGTTGAGGAGCTGGTCGGCCACCTGGCGGAACCGGTCCGCCTCGCGCAGCCACGCGTCGCCGTCGCCGGGCGCGAACGCGTCCACCGAAGCCGCGGTCTCCTCGAGGTCGCGGGAGATCACCGCGGCCCGGTCGTCCGGGAGCACGTGCGCGAGCACGAGCGGCGCGTGGATCCAGTGCAGACCGTGCTGCTCCAGTTCGAGGCCGGCCAGCACCGGGGATACGCCACCGAGCGGGTAGAAGGCGCTGCAGAGGTCGGCCAGATAGCCGGGGCTGATCTCGTCGGTGCGGACCGCCCCGCCGGGCTCCTCCGCGGCCTCCAGTACCAGCACGTGCCAGCCCTCGTCGGCGAGCAGGTTCGCCGCGACGAGCCCGTTGTGACCACCACCGACGACGACGGCGTCGACGGTCTCGGTGGGCCCTGCGGATCGGGTGAACTCAGTCATCGGCGGGCCCTCGCGATCAGCGCCGGTGCGGTAGCGGCGGCCACCACCGCTCCGCCGGCGATCAGTACCAGGGGTTTACGTCCGGCGGCCCAGGCCTGCCAGCTGTGTGTCTTGGCCTGGTCGCCGAAGATACCGTGCGCACCGCGGTCCTGGACGTCGTCCAACGGCCGGGTGAGGTTGTCCTTCCACGCTCCGGCATCGATCCGGTCCGGCGTCTGCTGACTGTCGACGCCGTTGCGCGCGAGGTAGTGGTCGAGCAGGCGGGGAATGAGCTTCTGGCCCCAGCGGGTGGCGACCGTGATCAGGCCGACGTCGAGGATCCGCTGCCCGGTCTCCGCGGCGCGGACGATCGCCTCCGCACCGACCTCCGGCTGGTAGATCGGCGGCACCGGCTGGGGGTGGCGCGGCAGCCGGGTCCGGACCCAGCCGAACTGGGGCGTGTTCATCGCCGGCAGGTTCACCTGGCTGATCCGGACGTTGCTGCCGGTCGCCCGCAGCTCCACCCGGAGCGACTCGGTGAATCCTTCGACCGCGTGTTTCGAGCCGCAGTACGGCGCCTGCAGCGGAATCGCCCGGTAGGCCAGCGACGAGCCGACCTGGACGATCGTGCCGTGGTCGCGAGATCGCATTCGTTTCAGCGCAGCGAGCGTGCCGTTGACGTAGCCGAGGTAGGTGACCTCGGTGACGCGCTTGAACTCCGCCGGGGTGACGTCCCAGGTGTAAGCGAACACGCTGGCCATCGCGTTGTTCACCCAGACGTCGATCGGGCCGAGCTCGGCTTCGATGCGGGTGGCGGCCGCCTCGACGGCGTCCGCGTCGGAGACGTCGGTCCGGACGACGAGCGCGGCGGCCGCGCCCTGGTCGAGCGCCTCGCCGCAGGCCGCCGAGAGCCCGGCCTGTCCGCGGGCGATCAACCCGAGCGCCGCTCCCCGTCGGGCGAACGCCGACACGGCGGCGCGGCCCACGCCCGCACTGGCACCGGTCACCACGACTACGGGGGCACCGGTCGCTGTCGGCATGGCCGTCGTCTCCTTCGGTCGGCTCCAGTCGCTCCGACGAGGTGCCCGAGCGATCCGGCGGGCAAACCGTTCCGGACGTCCGTTCTGGGAAGCAGACGAACGACCGGAACCCCGCGCGGTGCGCGGGGTCCCGGTGGGGGTTTCGACGTCAGACCGCGAACAGGCCGGTGAGCGTGAGGGCGTGGACCTCGCTGGAGGTCAGCACCGCGCCGTCCAGCACGCCGGTGACGATGAGCTTCTGGCCGACCGGGAGGGAGGACAGGACCCGGCGCTTGCCGTCGACGGTGATCGTGGCGTGGGCGGTGAGCCGAACGGTCAGCTCCGGGTGGACCCGGCGACCGTCCTGGCTGTCGACGATCGTCACGGTGTTCTCGACGACGTCGATCGTGTGGATCGTGCCGACCAGTTCGACCTGCTGGCCGCGGCGACGGCGGTCCCGGACCACCGGGACCTCGGCGACGGAGCTGGGGTGGTTGCCGACGGAAGCGGCGGCGAACAGGTGGTCGGACGGCATGGTTTCTCCCGGTGGGTCGGCGCGACTGCATCGGGGAGATCGGGCCGCCGGGGTCCGGTGCGGGGTGCGCGTCGGGCGCACTTGCGTTGCGTCTCGCCCTGGGCAGGTTCACGACGTGTGGTACGTGTCGCGGACGGACCGGGCCGCGATGTCGCGGAGGACGCGATCGGCGGCTTCGACGCTCACCTCGCCGTCGCTGCGCAGACCGAGCACCGCCGCCTGTTCGGCGTCCCGCAGGTGCCTGGAGACCTTCGTGACGTCGAGGATCCGCTGTCGCACCTCGGCCGGCAGGTCTTGCCGCAGGCCCGGTACCGCGTGGGCGTATCGGCGCCGGACGACGTCGGCCACCTCGTCGTCCACCCGGCCGTCGGCGTGCAGTTCCTCCAGGCGCGCGAGCGCCGCACCGGCCGCCAACGAACGGGCGCGGTCCATCTCGTCGCGCTCCTCCTCCGAGGACCGCACACCCAGCGACCGGACCACCCAGGGCAGCGTCAACCCCTGCCCGACCAGCGTCACCACGACGACCGCGATCGCCGCGAACAGCACCACCGGACGCCCGGGGAAGTCGTCCGGGAGCGCCAGCGCGGTCGCCAGCGTGACCACCCCGCGCATGCCGGCCCAGGACACGACCACCGACTCCCGCCAGCCGTGCGACGCCGCACTGCGGCGCATCCGCCGTCCGGCGACCCACCCCAGGGGCAGCACGAACAGCCCGCGGGTCACGATCGCGGCCAGGCAGACCGCTCCCGCCACCCCGGCGCCGTAGGTCGGCACGTCCGGGTCGGCCACGACGCGGACCAACTCGAAGCCCACCAGACCGAACGCGAAGCCGCCGACCAGCCAGTCGGCCACCCGCCAGACCGTGCCGCCGGCCAGGAACCCGGCACCGGTGTACGCGCCGCTGCCGGCCTGGCCGAGCATCAGACCGGCCACCACCACCGCCAGCACCCCCGATCCGCCGAGTTCCTCCAGCCCGAGGTAGGCGGCGTACGGCAGCAACAGCGACAGCCCGACCTCCGCGCGCGGATCGGACAACCGGCTGATCAACGTCCGCCCCACCCACCCGACCGCCAGACCCACCAGCGGGGCGACCAGCATCGAGACGGCCAGCATGCCGACGGCGTCCGGGAGCGAGAACGAGTCGGTCATCGCGGCCGAGACCGCGGTCGTGTAGAGCACCAGCGCAACCGCGTCGTTGATCAGCCCCTCGCCCTCCAACACCGCGACCAGCCGCTTCGGCAGCCCGAGCCGCCCGGCCAACGATGTGGCCGCCACCGGGTCGGGTGGCGAGACGATCGCTCCCAACGCGATCGCGGCCCAGACGGTCAGGCTGGGGTCGACCCAGCGCGCCACCAGCGCGACCACCCCGGTCGTCACCAGCACCAACCCGACCGCGAGCGCGAGCAGGACCTTCCAGTTCCGGGTGAAGTTCCGCCGCGAGCTGCGCTGTGCGGCCGCGAACAGCAGCGGCGGCAGGAACAGCGGAAGCACCAGGTGCGGCTCGATCAACTCGCCCGGCGCGCCGGGAAGGGTCGCCAAGACGGCTCCGACCAGTGTCAACGCCACCGGAGCGGGCATACCGAAGCGGTCCGCCAGCGGGCTGACGAGTACGACGCTGAGCAGCAAGACCAGGATGAGCACCAGAGGTTCCACAGCGCGTTGCTACCCGGTGCGCGCCCGGACGCACGCACCCGGGGTCACACGCCGAGTGACCAGGAACGGACGCAGGGGTGACCCCGGTCGGGAAGGAGCAGGGCGGAAGGCGGAGGATTGCACCTGGCCGACTCGGGGCAGGACTGCTTTCGCGACCCTCGCCAGCGACCCTTGCCAGGGGCCCGCTGGATCGATGCGGATCGGTGGGTGACCACCACGAGCCGGCGCGGTACCGACAGCACGTTCGACGAGGAGGCACGATGCAGGTGTGGGCCGGCACCAGTTACCCCTTGGGTGCGACCTACGACGGCGTCGGCACGAACTTCGCCCTCTTCTCGGAGGCGGCGAGCAAGGTCGAGGTCTGCCTGTTCGACGACAGCGGCGTCGAGGAGCGGTACGCCCTGCCCGAGGTCGACGGGTTCGTCTGGCACGGCTACCTCGCCGGTGTCCAGCCGGGCCAGCGGTACGGCTTCCGGGTGCACGGGCCGCACGACCCGCAGTCGGGCGTGCGCTGCAACCCGAACAAGCTGCTGCTCGACCCGTACGCGAAGGCGATCGACGGCGACGTCGACTGGGACGACTCGCTGTTCGGTTACCGGTTCGACGCCCCGTCCGAGCGCTCCGACTCCGACTCGGCCGCGCACCTGCCGAAGTGTGTGGTCGCGAACCCGTACTTCGACTGGGCGGAGGACCGCTCCCCCCGGCACCAGTACCACGAGACGGTGATCTACGAGACGCACGTCCGTGGGCTGACGATGAAGCACCCCGGCGTGCCGAAGGCGCTCCGCGGTACGTACGCCGGGATCGGCCACGCCTCGGTGATCGAGCACCTCAAGAAGCTGGGCGTCACCGCGCTCGAGCTGATGCCGGTGCATCACTTCGTGCACGACCACTACCTGGTCGAGAAGGGCCTCCGGAACTACTGGGGGTACAACACGATCGGCTTCCTCGCGCCGTACTCCGGCTACAGCAGCACCGGCACCCGCGGGCAGCAGGTCCAGGAGTTCCGCGCGATGGTCAAGGCGCTGCACGCCGCCGACATCGAAGTGATCCTGGACGTCGTCTACAACCACACCGCCGAGGGCAACCACCTCGGGCCCACGCTGAGCTTCCGCGGGATCGACAACCGCACCTACTACCGGCTGGTCGACGACCAGCCGGAGTACTACATGGACTACACCGGTACCGGCAACAGCCTCAACGTGCGGCAGCCGCACTCGCTGCAGCTGATCATGGACTCGCTGCGGTACTGGGTCACCGAGATGCACGTCGACGGCTTCCGCTTCGACCTGGCCGCGACGCTGGCCCGTGAGTTCTACGACGTCGACCGCCTCTCGACGTTCTTCGAGGTCATCCAGCAGGACCCGATCGTCAGCCAGGTGAAGCTGATCGCCGAGCCGTGGGACGTCGGACCCGGCGGATATCAGGTCGGCAACTTCCCGCCGCTGTGGACCGAGTGGAACGGCCGGTACCGCGACACGGTCCGGGACTTCTGGCGCGGCGAGCCGGGCACGCTCGGCGAGTTCGCGTCCCGGATCTCCGGGTCGGCCGACCTCTACCAGCACGACGGACGCCGGCCGGTGGCCAGCATCAACTTCGTCACCTGCCACGACGGGTTCACGCTGAACGACCTGGTCTCCTACAACGAGAAGCACAACGAGGCCAACGGCGAGGGCAACAACGACGGCGAGAGCCACAACCGGTCCTGGAACTGCGGCGTCGAAGGCCCCACCGACGACAAGGACGTCCTCGAGCTGCGGGCCAGGCAGCGGCGGAACTTCCTGGCGACGATGCTGCTCTCCCAGGGCGTCCCGATGATCGGCCACGGCGACGAGCTGGGCCGCACCCAGCGGGGCAACAACAACGCCTACTGCCAGGACAGCGAGCTGGCCTGGGTCGATTGGCGCGACGCCGACGAGCAGCTGATCGACTTCGTGCGCAAGCTGGCCCAGTTCCGGGCGGAGCACCCCGTGTTCCGCCGCCGCCGGTTCTTCGACGGCCGCCCGGTCCGCCGTGGCGCCGGGAAGCCGCTCAACGACATCGAATGGTTCACGCCGGACGGGCGGGAGATGACCGAGGACGACTGGGAAAGCGACTTCGGCCGGGCGATCATGCTGTACCTGAACGGGAACGGCATCCGCGAGCTGGGGCCGCAGGGCGACCAGATCATCGACGACTCGTTTGTCCTGTGCTTCAACGCGCACTGGGAGGCGATCGACTTCACTATGCCGCCGAGCGAGTTCGCCGCCAAGTGGAAGGTCGCGATCGACACCGCGTCACCGGCCGAACGCGCGGGCCGGGTGGCCGAGGCCAGCGGTCAGATAACCGTGGAGGCCCGCTCGCTCCTCGTCCTGCAGCGGGACGTCTGATGGGAGACGTGCGCGGTACCTACCGGGTCCAGGTCCAGCCGGCGTTCGACCTGCGGGCCGCCGCCGGGCTCGCCGACTACCTGTCCGACCTCGGCGCGACGCAGCTGTACTCGGCGCCGCTGCTGCAGTCCGCGCCCGGGTCGCTGCACGGGTACGACGTCGTCGACCACTCGAGGGTGAACACCGATCTGGGCGGCGCCGACGGACTGCGCGCGCTGGTGGAAGCGCTGCGCGCGAAGGAGCTCGGGCTCGTCGTCGACATCGTGCCGAACCACGCGGGCGTCGCGGTTCCGGAGGCCAACCCGGCCTGGTGGGACGTGCTGAAGCACGGCCGGGAGTCCGACCACGCGCGCTGGTTCGACATCGACTGGGACCGCGGGCCGCTGCTGATCCCGGTGCTGGGATCGGACGCGGACGTCTCCGCGCTCACCGTGGAGGACGGCGAGCTGCGGTACTACGAGCACCGGTACCCCGTCGCTCCGGGAACCGAGGGCGGTTCGCCGCAGGACGTGCACGACCGGCAGCACTACCGCCTGGTCGACTGGCGTCGGGGAGACGCCGAGATCACCTACCGGCGGTTCTTCGCGATCACCGACCTGGCCGGGCTCCGGGTGGAGGACCCGACCGTCTTCAACGCCACCCACGGCGAGATCCTCCGCTGGTACGCCGAGGGCGGCCTGGACGGGATCCGCGTCGACCACCCGGACGGCCTCCGCGACCCGGGCGAGTACCTCCAGCGCCTGCGGATCGGCGCGCCCGACGCGTGGCTCGTGGTGGAGAAGATCGCCGAGCCGGGCGAAGCGCTGCCGGAGTGGCCGATCGACGGCCTGACCGGCTACGACGCGCTCGGCGAGGTCGGTGCGCTGTTCGTGGACCCGGCGGGCGAGGACGCGTTCACTGCGCTGGACACCGAGGTCACCGGCGTCGAGACCGACTACCCGGGCCTGCTGTACGCGTCGAAGAAGGACGTGGCGACCGGTATGCTCCGGGCCGAGCTGCGCCGCCTCGCGCGGCTGGCGGCCGGAGCGTCGGCGGCCGAGCCGGTCGTGCCGGAGGTCGAAGCGGCGCTGGCCGAGCTGCTGGCGGTGTTCCCGGTGTACCGGTCCTACTTGCCGTTCGGGGTCGACCACCTCTCGCAGGCGCTCGCGGCGGCCCGGGAGAAGCGTCCGGACCTCGGCCCGGCGCTGGACGCGCTGGAGCCCCGCCTGGCCGACCCGGACGACGAGCTGGCGATCCGGTTCCAGCAGACGTCGGGTGCGGTCATGGCCAAGGGCGCCGAGGACACCGCGTTCTACCGGTGGACGCGGTTCGTCGCGCTCAACGAGGTGGGCGGTGACCCGACGAAGTTCGGCGGGTCGGTCTCCGAGTGGCACGCGGCGGCCCGGGCGCGGCAGGACATCTGGCCGCGCGGCATGACGACGCTCTCGACGCACGACACCAAGCGGTCCGAGGACGTGCGGGCCCGGCTGGCGGTGCTCTCGGAGATCCCGGACGAGTGGGCAGCGGCCGTCCGGCGCTGGCGGGACGTCGTGCCGGTGTCGGACGGGGCGATCGCGCACCTGCTGTACCAGTCGGTGGTGGCCACCTGGCCGATCGACGCGTCGCGGCTGAAGGCCGCGATGCAGAAGTCGGCGCGGGAAGCGCGGACGGTCACGTCGTGGAACGACCAGAACGAGGAGTTCGAGGCCGCCTTGGACGCCGCGGTCGACGCCGCTCTCGCGTCGTCGGACGTGACGGCGTTCGCGCAGCGGATCACGCCGTACGGCTGGGTGAACGCGCTCGGGCAGAAGCTGGTGCAGCTGACGATGCCGGGGATCCCGGACACCTACCAAGGCACCGAGCTGTGGGACAACTCGCTGGTCGACCCGGACAACCGCCGACCGGTCGACTTCGACGCCCGGCGGAAGCTGCTGGCCCGGCTCGACGACGGTTGGCTGCCGCCGGTGGACGCGGAGGGGGCGGCGAAGCTGCTCGTCACCTCGCGGGCCCTGCGGCTACGGCGCGACCGGCCGGAACTGTTCGGCTCGTACACGCCGGTCGGGGTGTCCGGGTCGGCGGCCGAGCACGCGGTCGCGTACGACCGGGGTGGGGCGATCACCGTGGCGACCCGCCTGCCGGTCGGGCTGGAGCGGCGGGGTGGCTGGGGTGACACCGTGCTGGCACTGCCGGACGGCGACTGGAAGGACGCGCTCACCGGTGCGACCTACTCCGCGGGCGCGGACGGCCCGGTCGGTCTCGTCGACATCCTGTTCCGCTACCCGGTCGCCCTCCTGACCCGAGCCTGACCCAGCCGCTCGTCGGCACGAGTCGCCGAGCTCCGATCGGGAAGGACTCCCACGTGACGACGTTCGAGCTGTGGGCACCCAAGCCGACCCGGGTCCGGATCCGGATCGGCGAGACGATGACTGAGTTGCAGAAGGCCGCCGACGGCTGGTGGCGGGTCGATCTCCCGGACGCCGGTCCGGGCACCGACTACGCCTATCTCCTCGACGACGACCCGCAGCCGCTCCCCGACCCCCGCGCGGCCTGGCTGCCGAACGGCGTCCACGAGCCGAGCCGCGTCTACGACCACTCGGCGTACGCGTGGACCGACGACCACTGGACCGGACGCCAACTCGCCGGCAGCGTGCTCTACGAGCTCCACATCGGCACGTTCACCCCCGAGGGCACGTTCGACGCGGCGATCGAGCGCCTCGACCACCTGGTGGAGCTCGGCGTCGATCTGGTCGAGCTGCTCCCGGTGAACGGCTTCAACGGTGCCTACAACTGGGGTTACGACGGCGTCGCCTGGTACGCGGTGCACGAGCAGTACGGCGGGCCGGACGGTCTGAAGCGTTTCGTCGACGCGTGCCACGCCAAGGGTCTCGGCGTGGCGCTCGACGTCGTCTACAACCACCTCGGGCCGTCCGGCAACTACCTGCCACGGTTCGGCCCGTACCTCAAGGAGGGCTCCAATACCTGGGGCGACCTGATCAACCTCGACGGGCGGGACTCCAACGAGGTCCGCCGGTACATCCTCGACAACGTCCTCGGCTGGTTCCGCGACTTCCACGTCGACGCGCTGCGGCTGGACGCGGTCCACGCGCTCGCCGACACCCGCGCCGCCCACCTGCTGGAGGAGGCGTCCCGTGAGGTCGACGTCCTCTCGACGCACCTCGGCCGGCCGTTGTCGCTGATCGCCGAGTCCGACCTCAACGATCCGAAGCTGATGGCGCCGGTCGAGGCGGGCGGTTACGGCCTCACCGCCGCCTGGGACGACGACGTCCACCACGCGCTGCACGCGCTGCTCACCGGCGAACGCAGCGGCTACTACGGGGACTTCGGGTCGTTCGCGACGCTCGCCGCGGTGTTGACCGGCGCGTACTTCCACGCCGGGACGTACTCGTCGTTCCGTCAACGGGTCCACGGGCGCCCGGTCGACCGGCGCAACACCCCGGGTTACCGCTTCGTGGTGTGCCTGCAGAACCACGACCAGATCGGTAACCGCGCCACCGGTGACCGGATCTCGGCGACGCTCTCCCCGGAACTGCTGACGATCGGCGCGGCCCTGATGCTCACGTCGCCGTTCACGCCGATGCTGTTCATGGGTGAGGAGTGGGGCGCGGGCACGCCCTGGCAGTTCTTCACCAGCCACCCGGAGCCGGAGCTCGCCACCGCGGTCGAGACCGGGCGCAAAGCCGAGTTCGCCGAGCACGGCTGGGGCGAGGCCGAGGTGCCGAACCCGCAGGACCCGGCGACGTTCGAGCGCTCCAAGCTCGACTGGTCGGAGCCGACGAAGCCACCGCACGCCGGCGTCCTGGACGTCTACCGGCGGCTGATCGCCCTGCGCCGGGAGGTCTCCGACCTCACCGATCCGCGGCTGGACCGGGTGGCCGTGCTCTACGACGAGGACGCCCGATGGATGGTCGTCCGCCGCGGTGAGCGGCACGCGGTCGCGGTGAATCTGGGCTCCGCCGCCCGGGCGGTGTCGCTCCCGGCATCGGTCGAGGCGGTGCTCTTCCACTCCCACGGCGCCGACGAGTGGACCGGCACCCTCCCACCCGAGTCCGTCGCCATCCTGCGCCTCCGCTGAGGCTCCCCGCGCTCACTCACGCCGAATCCGTCTCCACGCGCGCGGTGGAGACGGATTCGGCGTCACTCAGCGGGAGCGGGCGGCGAGGCAGATCGCGCTCCAGAGCTCCGCGGCGGCCTTGCGCGCGGCCTCGGTCGGCTCCAGCACGTGACCGATGTCCTCCGGATGCTCGGCCGGTGCGTTCCCCACGTGCTCGGCCAGCGCCACCGCCAACTCCCGCAGCCGCACGTTGTAACGCTGGCTGGCCCGGTCGAGCGCTTCGAACGCCTGCGGAGCCGAGACGCCCGCCATCGCCATGACGGCGCCCTTGCACTGCTCGATCACCCGCCGGTACTGAACCATCTTCGCCATCTGGTCGGCCCGCATCGACTCGCGCTCGCAGAACACGACGGTGGCCAGCGCATGCGAGACCATCGGCTCGATCCGGTCGAGCACCGCGACGGTCTTCTCGCTCGGCGCACGATCGAGGTAGAGCGTGAACTGGGAGGGGCCGCCCTCGTCCCACGAGCCGGGCATCGAAACCGCCCCCAGCGATCCGGACAGACCGGGCAGGTAGGTGCCGTTCAGAGCCCGGCACAGGTCCGGGTACTCGTTGGCCGACCGAAGGTCCGGCACCAGTGCAGTCCGCTCGGTCCGATGCGCCTGCACGAGCGGGCCCTCGCCCAGCTCCCACTGCAGGCGGTCGAGCGGCGCCGCGATCCCGATCGCGCAGTACACGCTCGGCTGGCCGTCACGGACGAAGTTGACGCCGGCGCCGATCGCGCCCGCCACCTCGTCGACGGCATATCCCAGCAGGCGCTCGATCAGCGCCCGTCCCGAGGTGTTGTCGTCGTCGTCCACGACTGAATACTTCCCGTCCCGCTCGCGGTCAACCGCGATGCTGCGCGCCCCGTGCCGGCACATCACCGCCGTGCTCGCCCCACCACCGAGCCAGCTGGCCGGCTCGGCTGACCGCCCGCAGCCGCCGCTCGGTGGCGCGCCGGTCCGCCGTCGTGGTGACGACGAGGAACTGGTCGCCCACCCGGAACCGGGTGTGCTGGTCGGGCACCGTGCTGCGGCCGTCGCGCACGAGCAGCGTCACCACCGCGCCGTCGGGGAGCCGCAGGTCGGTCACCCAGACCCCGGCCAGCCGGGAGCGCGGTGGGATCGTCACCGCCAGCAGGTCGGCCCGCAGCTCGTCGAGCGGCGCGGCTTCGACGACGATGTCCCGGGCTTCGTCCGGCGCGGCCACCCCCAGCCGCCGCGCCACCCACGGCAGGGTCGGCGCCTGCACGATGGTGAACACGAGCACCAGGAGGAAGACGACGTCGAAGAGGCGGGCACGGCCGGAGAGCGGTGCCACCGCCGGGATCGTCGCGAGCACGATCGGTACCGCACCGCGGAGCCCCGCCCAGGACAGGAACGCCTGTTCTCGCCACGGCAGCCGGAACGGCAAAGCGGAGACCAGCACCGAAAGCGGACGCCCGACCAGGAGCAACGCGCCGCCCACCACGAGGGCCGGGACCAGGGCGTCGTCCAGCCGAGTCGGGCTGGCGAGCAGGCCGAGCAGTACGAACATCCCGATCTGGGCCACCCAGGCGATGCCCTCGGCGAAGCCGAGCGTGGCGTTGCGGTGCGGCAGCGATGCGTTTCCCAGCACCAGCCCGGCCACGTAGACCGCGAGGAACCCGCTCGCGTGCAGCTGTCCGGCCGCGCCGAACGCCAGCAGCGGGATCGCGATCGCGCTCACCGGGTAGAGCCCGGACGCGGGCAGCGCGACCCGGTTCAGCAGCCACTGTCCGGCGAAACCCACGAGCAGCCCGATCAGCGCACCGGCGATCAGCTCGTAGATCACCAGGCCCCCGACCTCCCACCCGGAGGCCGTCTCCCAGGCGTCGGACGCGACGACGGTCACCAGGATGACGGTCGGCGGGTCGTTGAAGCCGGACTCGGCCTCCAGCGTCGCGCTCAGCCGCCGTCGCAGCGGTAGCCGACGGAGCACGGAGAACACCGCGGCGGCGTCGGTCGACGACACCACCGCGCCGATCAGGATGCCCAGCCGCCAGTCGAAGCCGAGCGCCACGTGCGCGCAGACGGCGACCGCTGCGACGCTGGTCAGCACGCCCAGCGTCGAGAGCACGACGGACAGCCCGATCACCGGCCGGATGTCCGACCACCGAGTGGTCAGGCCACCCTCGGCGAGGATCACCGCGAGCGCGGCGAAGCCCACGAGCTGGGTGAGCTCCTCGTCGTCGAACCGGATACCGACGCCGGACTCCCCCAGCGCGATCCCGACCAGCAGGAACGCGAGCAGGCCGGGCATGCCGACGCGGGACGCCACTCGGACCGCGATGACCGCGGCGAGCAGCACCCCGGCACCGGCGAGAAGGTAGAGATTGAGCGTGTCCATCGTGAGTACTAGGCTCTACCATCCCAATCCGCGGACAACTCCTGGCCACGCCGGGATGAGTTGCTCCGGCGCGCCGACGCGGTTCGCCGCGCCGTCGCGGCGCGTGGATTGGGCCCCACCTGGGACGATATGCCTAGTGGTTTCGTGGAGTTCGCGGTGTGTCGCGGTGGCGCGCCGTCGTTACGGAGTTTTGTCTTCTCTGTTCCCGTTACCGAAACTAGCCTGATCCCATGGAATCGCGGGGGAAAGACAAGAGGGCCCAGCTGTTCGCGATCGCCCTCTGTGGACTGTTGGCCGGAGTCGTCATCGCGGCCGCCGCGTTCCCGGCCGTCGCCGTTACCGGCCTGACCGCCAAGTCGGCCTCCGACGAGTTCGAGAACCTACCCAGCGACCTCTCGACGCCACCGCTCCCACAGACGTCGTACCTGCTGGCGGCCGACGGATCGCCGATCACGTCGTTCTACGCCGAGAACCGCATGCCGGTGCCGATCAGCGACGTCCCGCAGATGATGCAGGACGCGATGGTGGCCGCCGAGGACGCGCGGTTCTACCAGCACAACGGCGTGGACATGCAGGGCATCATCCGGGCGTTCGTGCGCAACCAGCAGGCCGGCGACATCCAGCAGGGAGCGTCGACGCTGACCCAGCAGTACGTCCGTAACGTGCTGTCGTACGCCGCGAACACCCCGGCCGAGCGTCGTCTGGCCACCGAGGACACAGTGGGGCGCAAGGTCCGCGAGGCCCGGTACGCGGTGGCGCTGGAGAAGCAGCTGACCAAGCAGCAGATCCTGGAGCGCTACCTCAACATCTCGTTCTACGGCAACGGCGGCTACGGCCTCGGCTCCGCCGCCCAGCGGTACTTCTCCAAGACGCCGAAGCAGCTGACGCTGCCCGAGGCCGCGATGCTGGCCGGCATGGTCCGCAGCCCCTCGACGTACGACCCGATCAGCGGGGACGCCGACGCGGCGAAGGCCCGCCGCGACTACGTCCTCTCGCGGATGGCCGACCTCGGCTACGTCACCCGCGCCGAGGCCAACGAGGCCGCCGCGACCAAGCTGGTCCTCAAGCCGCGCAAGCCGCAGGGCTCCTGCGTCAACGGCAATCCGCTGTACGGCTTCTACTGCGACTGGTTCCTCGACTGGTGGAAGTCGAACCCGGCGTTCGGCCGGAACCGCAACGAGCGCGAGCAGAACCTGAAGACCGGTGGCTACCGGATCGTCACCGCGCTCGACCCGGCCACCCAGCGCGCCGCGCAGAAGGCCGTGGACAACGAGGTGAAGCGCACCAGCAACTTCGCCACCGGGGTGGTCGTCGTTCAGCCGGGTACCGGGCGGGTCACCGCGATGGCGATCAACCGCACGTACAGCCTGAAGAAGAACCCGCCGGGCAAGTCCGCGCCGCACACGGTGAACCCGCTGCTCACCGGTACCAACGTCTCTCCCGGCTACCAAGCCGGTTCGACGTTCAAGCTGTTCACGCTCGCGGCCGCGCTGGAGAAGGGCCTACCGCTCGGCACCAAGATCTACTCGCCGGGCCGGATCAAGACCCAGTTCCGCAACGCCTCCGGGCCGGTCGCCTGCGACGGTGACCACTGGTGTCCGAAGAACGCGAGCGGACGCATGTCCGGCACCCACACGATGTGGTCGGGCTTCGGCGAGTCGGTGAACACGTACTTCGTCCAGCTCGAGGAGCGGATCGGGGTCAAGGCCGCGGTCAACATGGCCGAGCGGCTCGGCGTCACGTTCCGGTCCAGCGCGGACTACGACCAGCGCAACGCCGTCCAGACCAACCCGAACGCCTGGGGCTCGTTCACGCTCGGGACCGCACTGGTCACCCCGCTGGACATGGCCACCGCGTACGCGACGATCGCCGCGCGGGGCAAGCGGTGCGATCCCACCCCGTTGCTCTCGCTCGCCGACCGGAACGGCAGACAGATCGCGTTCGGCAACCCGACGTGCAAACAGGTGATCGCGCCGGACATCGCGGACGCGGTTGCGGACGCCGCCCGCTGCCCGGTCGGTGACGACGCCGCGAGCGGGTGCGCCCGCCGGAACGGCGTGACCGCGGGCCGGGTGGGCGGCTCGTTCGTCCGGGAGATCGCCGGCAAGACCGGTACCACGGACGACAACAAGGCCGCGTGGTTCGTCGGGTTCACGCCGAACCTGGCCGCCGCGGTGTTCTACTCCGACCCGGACAACCCCAACCTGCGGCCGGTGCCGAGCTACCGGGTACCGGCGACCGTCTTCATCAAGACGATGCAGACCGCGCTGAGCACGGTGGCGCCGAAGGGCTTCGTCGCACCGACCAGCCTGCGGAAGTGGGGCCCGGACGGCTCGCCGCCGACGTTGAAGAGCGACCCGAGCGTGGGCGGCGGACCGGCCGACCCGGACCGGGAACGCGAACGCCGGGAACGCGATCGTCGCTCCCCGACTCCACGACCCGGAGAGGACACCGACGAGGACGAAGGAAACGAGGACGGCGGCCGCGCCAGCCCGTCGCCCAGCGATTGACCCGACCCGGGCCCGCCGACTCTTCGGCGGGCCCGGGGTCGCTACGGCAGCAGCTCGGTGCGCAGCTCGTGGGCACCGTCGGCCCGGGTGCCCTCGTAGTAGACGCGGTGACCACCGTCGGGCAGCGGAACCACCGAGACGTACCGGAGCCCACCCGGGGCGAACGGCGACCGCTTCGGCGGACGGGGGTCGGCCGTGAATGCGGTGAACAGGCCGTCCTCGCCGAGGCGCCCGTGCGCGAGGCCGGTGACCTCTTCCCAGTTCTCCTCCGCGGTGGCCCGCCCGTCGTAGAGCGCCAGAGCGTTCTCGCCGGTGACCACCACGGAGGCGAACCGCACGCCGCGGGCGTCCCACTCACCCGGACGCCCGGCCAGCGCGGTTCCGTGCCAGGTCCAGTCGATCCCGTCCGCGCTGGTCGCGTAGTCGGTGGTCATCCGGTCGGCGTGCTCGTCGGACTCCAGCGGATGGCAGGACGCCCAGAGGTGCCAGCGGCCGGCCGCGTGCACGATCACCGGGTCCTTGACGCCGACCGTGTCGTCGCCGGGCAACACCGTCCGCGGCGCGGCCAGCGGGAGCTTCTCCGGCGTGTCGGCCTCGAGCAGCACCACCCGCCAGTGCTTGGTCCCCGGCGTCGCGACGCTGACGTAGAGCCGCCAGCGACCGTCCGGCGCCCGCAGCAGCGCAGGACGCTCCAGCGAGTCGGAGTCGAACTCCTCGCGCCGGACCTCGGCGATCGGCTCGAACGACACACCGTCGACGGATTTCGCGAGGACGTTGACGTACCCGCGACCGGCCCCGATCGGGAGCCGGAGCCGGTAGGCGAGGTAGTAGATGCCGTCGACCAGGACGGCGCTGGGCGCCCCCGCCCAGGACCCCGTCGTCACCTCGGGCGGTTCGACCACGACCGCCGCATCGTGCCACTGGGGTACCGGCTCGCTGCCCACACTGTCTCCTCGGATGTCGGCCCGACCGTCGTCGCCGAGGCGTACGGATTCAGCGATGCGGGCGGGGCGGGTTGTCGATGTCCAGCCAGTCCTGGAACGACTCGCCGGTCACCTTCTCCAGTAGTTCGATGTCGTCGGTGAAGTACGGCAGGATCCTCGCGCGTTCCTCCGCGGTCAGGCGCGGGCGCGGGCCCTTCTGCCGGTGGAGTGCGGTGAGCAGCGGTCCCCGGACGGCGAGCCGGGCCGGCACCGGGAAGTGCTGACCGAACCGGCCACCCGTGCGCAGCAGGGTCCGGAGCAGGGAGTTCACCGGGGTGTCGGGGACGTAGGGCGTCACGTTCTCCGACGGCACCGCGCCGAGGATGCCGGTGCGGACGCCGAGGAACGCACAGACCCGGTCCAGCGCCTCCATCGGCGTGTCGCGCAGATCGCGGTAGCGCATCAGCAGCACCTGTTCGTCGTCGAACAGCGTGTAGAGGTGCTGCAGCTGCTCACCGTAGCGTCCCTGACCGAGGTAGTGCCAGAAGTGCGCCCAGCCCGCGGCCTTCCGCTCCGGCTCCAGCTCGCAGGCGGTGACAAAGTCGCTCTCGGCCTCCAGGCCCGCGGCCCACAGGTGGTACCAGTTGGAGTGCGCGCGGTCGACCGGGTTGCGCACCACGACGATCAGCTTCGCGTCCGGGACCGTGCGCTTGATCCGCGCCTGGGCATCCAGGTCGTAGAGGTAGAACGGCGTCGCCTCGCCGGTCAGCGTGCCCGGCGGAGCAGGCGCGAACAGCGCCTCGTAGTCCGCGCGCCGCCAGACGTGCTCCTGGTAGGTCTGGGCGTCGCCAGGACCGCCCTCCGCCGGCGGCGGTCCGTCGGAGAGGAAGTACTTGGGCTCCTTCACCGCCGAGAGGTAGAGCTCGGGGTGGTGGACCAGCGCGGCGTGCAGAGCGGTGGTGCCCGCCTTCGGCACGCCGATGACGAGGAAGTCGGGCAGCGTCACGGCGCACCACCCTCCCGCAGCGGCGAGCGCGGCGCGGCACCCTGCAACTCGGCCGCCTCCAGCTCCGCGAGTTCCCGATCGTCGACCGTCTCCACGGACTCCTCCGCGAGGCGGGCGCTGTCCCGCCGCCAGCGCCGGAACGCGTAGGTCCCGAGCGCGACCACGACCGCCACGATCCCGCCGTACACCGCGAACCGGGCACCGGCGGTCAGGTCGGTCTGCTTGAACAGCGTCCGGACGTTCGTCAGGACCAGCAACCCACCGGCCCCGGTACCGAGCAGCGGCACCGGCAGGTGCTTCACCAGCCAGGCCGCGAGCGGCGCCGCGACCACGCCACCGGCCAGCAGCCCGCCGACCACCGCCCAGTCGATCGCTTCGTTGCCGAGCCCGATCAGGAAGCCGAGGCTGGCGAAGACCGCGACCAGGAACTCGCTGGCGCTCACCGACCCGATCACCTTCCGTGGCTCGGTCCGCTTCGCCGAGAGCAGCGTGGAGGTCGCGACCGGGCCCCACCCGCCACCGCCGGTGGCGTCGATGAACCCCGCGGTCAACCCGAGCGGCACCAGCGCTCGCTTGCGCAGCGGTGGGCGGGCCGCGAGCTGCCCGTCGATCGCCGTGGTCGCGAACCGCAGCACGATGTAGACGCCCAGCACGAGCAGGATCGCCGACGTCCACGGCGCGGCCACGTCGGTCGAGAGCCGGGACAGCAGCGAGGCGCCGACGAACGCGCCGACCGCGCCCGGCACGCCGAGGCGCACCACGAGCTTCCAGTCGACGTTCTGGAACCGCCAGTGGGCCACACCGGACACCAGGGTGCTCCCGATCTCGGCCAGGTGCACCGAGGCGGACGCGACCGCGGCGGTAACGCCGCTGGTGAGCAGCAGCGTGGTCGCGGTGACGCCGAACGCCATGCCGAGCGAACCGTCGACCAGCTGGGCGCCCAGACCCACCAGGACGAAGACGAGGAACCGGGTCACGAGCGAGCTCCCTGGTTTTCGGTGGTGAGGCGGCGTACCAGCGCGGCCGCGATCGTGTCGCCGGTGCGTTCGGTGAGCAGGAGGGCGGCGCCGGTCGTCCGGTCGACACCGTACGGATCGACGGCGAGCGGCTCGGCGACGGCGATCGTCGCCCGGCCGATGTCGTTGGTCTGCAGGCGGTCGGCCGGACGCCGACGGCCGGTGTCGATGTCGACGGTGTCGGTGACCTCGCGGACCAGCCCGCGGACGAGCTTGCCGGTGTGCCGCACCAGTACCCGGTCTCCGGCGACCACCGGACGGTCGCCGACCACCGCCAGGTCCGCGACGAACTCGCGCACGACCTCCGCGGGCTCGTCCGCGGCCACGATCAGCTCGCCCCGGCCGACGTGCAGTTCGTCGGTGAGCGTGACCGCGACGGCGGCGCCCTCGCCGGCCGCGTCGAGCGGCCCGTCGGCGTCCTCCACCGAGACGATCCGGGTGCGGCGGCCGGACGGCTGGACCAGGACCTCGTCGCCGGGGCGGGCGATCCCGGACGCGATCGTGCCGGTGTAGCGGCGGGTGTCGCCGCCGCGCGCGACCCACTGCACGGGGAGCCGCAGCGGCGCGTTCGCGCGGACCGGCACCTCCACCGATGCCAGCAGGTCGAGCAGCGTCGGCCCCTCGTACCACGGTGTGCGGTCCGACTTCGTGGTGACGTTGTCGCCGCTCTTCGCGCTCACCGGCACCGCGGTGACCTGCGCGATGCCGACCTCCTTCGCGTACGCCTCGGCGTCGGTGACCACCCGGGCGAACGCCTCCTCGTCGTAGTCGACCAGGTCGATCTTGTTGACCGCCAGGATCAGGTGCGGCACCCGGAGCAGCGCGGCGACCGCCGCGTGCCGCCGCGTCTGCTCGACCAGCCCGTTGCGGACGTCGACCAGCAGCAGTGCGACGTCGGCCGACGACATACCGGTGACGGTGTTCCGGGTGTACTCGACGTGGCCGGGGCAGTCGACGAGGACCACGTCGCGGGAGGCCGTCGAGAGGTAGCGGTGGGCGACGTCGATCGTGATGCCCTGTTCGCGCTCGCCCCGCAGCCCGTCGACGAGCAGGGAGAGGTCGAGCTCCGCGCCGCGGGCCCGACTCGCCGACGAGACCGCCTGCAGCGTGTCGGCGAGTACCGCCTTGCCGTCGTAGAGGAGACGGCCGACGAGCGTGCTCTTGCCGTCGTCCACCNCCGGGGCAGTCGACGAGGACCACGTCGCGGGAGGCCGTCGAGAGGTAGCGGTGGGCGACGTCGATCGTGATGCCCTGTTCGCGCTCGCCCCGCAGCCCGTCGACGAGCAGGGAGAGGTCGAGCTCCGCGCCGCGGGCCCGACTCGCCGACGAGACCGCCTGCAGCGTGTCGGCGAGTACCGCCTTGCCGTCGTAGAGGAGACGGCCGACGAGCGTGCTCTTGCCGTCGTCCACCGAGCCCGCGGTGGCGACGCGAAGCAGGCCGGTCGCTCCGGCCGCGCGCTGGGTCGTCTTCGCTTCGAGGAGCGTCATCAGAAGTAGCCCTCTCGCTTCCGATCCTCCATCGCGGCGTCGCTGGTCCGGTCGTCGGCCCGGGTCGCTCCCCGCTCCGACTGTTCGGCCAGCGTCACCTCGGTCAGGACGGCGTCCGCGTCGCCGGCCTCACTCTCGACCGCCCCGGTGCTGATCGCGTCCCCCACGGTCCGGTAGCGGACGCGCCGCCGGCCGGCGGCGGCCCGGTCGGCGTCGGACGACCACTCGGTGAGGGCGAGCAACATCCCGTCGCGCTCGACGACGTCCCGCTCGTGGGCGTAGTAGAGCGACGGCAGCTCGATGCCCTCCCGCGCGATGTAGCGCCAGACGTCGAGTTCGGTCCAGTTGGAGAGCGGGAAGATCCGGACGTTCTCCCCCGGCTGGTGCGCACCGTTGTAGAGCCGCCACAGCTCCGGACGCTGCCGGTGCGGGTCCCAGCCGCCGAACGCGTCCCGGAGCGAGAACACCCGCTCCTTGGCGCGTGCCTTCTCCTCGTCCCGGCGGGCGCCGCCGATCAGCGCGTCGAATTTGTGCTGCTCGATCGCGTCGAGCAGCGTCCGGCTCTGCAGGGCGTTGCGGGACTGCCCGGCGGCGACGTCGGAGACCCGGCCGGCGGCGATCGTCTCCTCGACGCGCGCCACGACCAGTTCGGTGCCGGTCTCCGCGACCCGGCGGTCCCGGAAGTCGAGGACCTCGGAGAAGTTGTGACCGGTATCGACGTGCAGCAGCGGGAACGGCAGCGGAGCTCCGGCGAACGCCCGGGTCGCGACGTGCAGCAGTACGGCGGAGTCCTTACCGCCGCTGAACAGCAGCGCGGGCCGGTCGAACTGACCGGCCGCCTCGCGCAGGACGTGGATGGCCTCGGCCTCCAGCAGGTCGAGAGCGCCCGGCGCGGAGTGCCCGGGAATCAACCCGGCGACCCGCCCAGCGGCGGTCGCCACCTCGGCGGCGGCGCTCATGCGAGCCCTCGCTCGGTGAGCAGACCGACCAGCCGGGACGCACTCGCCGCGACCGACTCCTCGTGGGTACGGAGCACCAGGTCGGGGGCGATCGGGGCTTCGTAGGGGGCGTCCACGCCGGTCAGCCCGGTGACGGAGCCGGCCCGCTGACCCGCGTAGAGGCCCTTGACGTCCCGGTCGGAGCACACCTCGACCGGGGCGGCGGCGTAGATCTCCAGGAACGGGAGGCCCTCGGCAGCCGACGCGGCCTTGAGTGCCTCGCGGTCCTCCGCGTAGGGGGAGACCAGCGGCGCGAACGCGAGGACGCCGTTGCGGGCGAGCAGCCGCGCGATCCAGCCCACGCGGGCCACCTGCTTGGCTCGGTCGGCTCGGGAGAAGCCCAGATCAGCGGAGAGGAAAGCGCGGATCTCGTCGCCGTCGAGCACCTCGACCGCGCGACCGTCGGCGCGCAGCTGCTCGGCGGCAGCGAGGGCCACGGTCGTCTTGCCCGCGCTGGGCAGGCCGGTCAGCCAGATCGTCGCGCCGGTGAGGGCGAGGGAGCCGGGGGTGGGTCGTGCGCGGTCGGTGCCAGGAGTGGACGCTGGGGGCATCGTCTGAGTCCCTCGGTCGGCGGGTCGGGCCGGAGAGCGGGTTCCGGGGGCCGGGGGCGAGCGGATGACCGGCGCGGTCGAGGAGCGACACGCGGACGCGACGGTGCGCCGCGGTGATGCTCCCTGCGGTGGCGGTCAGGCAGCCAGACAGAGTGCGGTGGCAACACGCACGAGGTCGATGTGCCGCCGCTGCGTCAGCGGGACTCGCTGACCTGGGCGTCGACTCGTGCGGTTCGTCATGGGGACATTGTTACCCGGCGCAGGCCCAAGGTCACATAGATCCCACCGATTGGATAGGAATCACAGCTTGCACGGCCGTAGAAACACGCGAGCGCCCCGCGCGTTCGCGCGGGGCGCTGCTGGTGTTCTTTGTGTTACTACGGACCTGGAGCCCGCCCAGGGCGAGGCTGGCGTCCGCGCGCAAGGCCGCCTCGACCTTGCTGTGGTCTCAAGGCCTTGCGCGCGGCCGTCAGGCTCGCCCTGGGCGGGCCGTGCACTAGTTGGCTGAAATCTTGACTACTACTTGGTCGGCGGTGATGGACTCCACGGCGACGTTCCAGCCTTCGGAGTTGGCGTCCTGGCCGACCGGCACGGTCACCTGCTGCCCGGCGATCTCCACCGTCGCCTGGCTGTTCTCCACGTTCACGAGCTTCGCCTCGACGCCGAGCACCGAAACGCTGGCGTCGACCCCGCGTTCGAACGTGATCGTGCACGAGTTGAGGTTGCAGTCGGTCTGGGAGTTGTCGCCGCCGCAGCCGGCGAGCACGGCGAGCCCGAGCGCGAGTGCCGCGACGAGCGCGCCGAGACGAGCGGCGGCACGGTGGCGAACGGGACGACCGGTTGAGCCGGCGCGAAGTGCGTCGATGCTGGTCACGAACCCAGTGTAGGCGCGCGGCGCCACCCGGCTACGGCGCAGACCGCAACCGGACAGAAAGGGTTCGGGGCCGTCCGATCGGTCCACCGGCCCGGACCGCACACCACTCTCCAGGTGCGGGTCCGGGCCGGTGGGTCGGGGCCTCGACGCGGAAGACGGGGGGCAACCGCGGAGACCCCGGTCCACGCACGCCTCCGCCACTGGTGCGCTCCGGACGGCGGCGTGCAGGTCTCTGGGAACAGGGTGGGGTCAGCGAAGAACCGGGTGGTTGCTCCGGATGACACCCTGCGGGTCACGTCGGCGCTTGACGTCCCGCAGCCGGGCCAGCACGTCCGGCGGGAATGCGGCGACCGGGCTCTCCTCCGAGCCGAGGAACGTGAAGAAGATCCGTCCGCTGGCGTGCGGAGCGAACGAGGCGGCCATCAGCGCCTGGTGCGCCTCGATCTGCTCGGCCATCCCCGGCCCCATCGGCATGCCGATCCCGGTCAGGCTGAACTTCTCCTCCAGATGCCCCACCGCACCGCCGCCCGCGGCCGGCCGGGCCAGCGCCCCACCGAGGTGGCGCAGCTGGACCGAGGTCAACGGGGAACCGCTGTGCGGTCCCGCGACGCCGAGCAGCGTGTCGGCCGCGTCGTCGTCGAGCTCCGGCAGCAGCGCGGCGTACTCCATGGCCGGCACCGGGTCGAGCGGCTCGGCCGCCACCGACCCGAGGTCGGCGACCTTCAGCGTCCCGACGGTGTCGAGCAGCGTCCCCGGCACCGCGAACAGCCGCGCGAGCAGTTCTCGGCCGGCCGCCAGGCCACCGAGGTAGGTCGCGTCCACCGCCACCATCGCCCGGCCGCGCAGGAACTCCGGCAGCTCGGGGATCGCCGGGAAACGCAGCAGGGTGTACCAGAGGCTCAGCTCCTCCGGAGCGTCGGCCACCGTCTCCCGGTACGCCTCCAGCACCTCGGCCGCGCGCTCGGCCGGCCAGAGCAGCCGGCCACCGTAGAGCAGCGGCGCCGGGAAGAGGTCGAACTCCAGCTCGGTGACGAGCGCGAAGTCACCACCGCCCCCACGCAGTGCCCAGAACAGCTCCGGGTCCCGAGTGGCGTCGACGCGGTACCGGTCACCGTCCGCGTCGATCACCTCGGCCGACCGGACGGCGTTCGCCGTGAAGCCGTACTTGCGGCCGAACCAGGAGAGCCCGCCGCCGAGCGTGAACCCGACGACGCTGGGCCCGGTGGAGCTGCCGGCGAGACCGGTCAGCCCGTGGGCACCCGCGCGGCCAAGCACGTCGGCCCAGCCGGCGCCCGCGGCCACCCGAGCCGTCCGGGCCACCGGGTCGACGTCGACGCCGCGTAACGCACCGGTGCGGAGCAGGATCGTGTCCCGGAGCGCGGTGGTGGCGCCGTGCCCGACCGGCTGGGCGGCGACCGCCAGCCCGTTCCGGTTGGCGTACCGCACGGTGGCGGCGACGTCCTCCGCGTCCTCGGCGATGACGACCGCCCGCACCTCCTGCTGCACCTGCAGGTTCCACGGACGCCGGGCCACCTCCCACCCGGAGTCACCCGGCGAGAGCACCTGTCCGCGGACCACGCGGGCCAGGTCCGTGCTTACGGTCCCTGGCGTCGCTACCGCGCCGGTGGTCATCATCGCTCTTCTCCCACTGCAAGTCCGTGCCGTACCTCGACGACGGAAACAGTGGCGCACCCCGCTTGGCGGCGACTTGATCCTCACTTGGAAGCCCGCTTGGCCACTTAAAACGTCGTAAAGAGCGGGGTATTGGTCCGAATTCGCGGCAATGGACCGGCTCGTTCCCTAGCCGGATCCAAGTCGCGTCCAAGGAGGGCTGGGGATCCTCTGGATCGTGACTGGATCCGCGCCTTGGAGGCCCTTGCTCTCCGACGATGTGGCGGCCGCGGACATGGTCCTGTTCCGGATCTCCCCGCCGGCCGCGCCCGGGCCCGCCCTCGACCTGCTGCGGCGCTGTGCGCCCGAGGCACTGGACGAGGCCGCGTCGACCCCCGGCACCCGGCTGTACCTCCTGGTGGACGTCGCCGCCGAGGACCCGCACCGGGCGCTGGCCGCCGCGCTCGTCCGGCCGGGCGCCACACCCGACCGTGCCCGCCTGGTCGCGATCGCGGTGGAGCCGGCCCTCCGTCGACGCGGCCTCGCCACCCGCCTGCTCACGGACGTACGGCGGTCGCTGCAGGCCGAGGGCGCGACCCTCGAACTCTGTACCAAAGCCGATGACCAGCTGACGAAGATGCTGCACAGGCTCGGCTTCGCGGAGGATACCGACCTGGTGAACAGCGGTTACGCTCACGAATCGGTGGGGCGCCCGGTGCTGTGGAGGTCCCGGGACACCTGACGGAGGGGCCATGCCGGTCGAGAACCACGCGCCGGTGAACGCCGCCCCGCCGGGGACGCTCGATTTCCGGTTACTCGGTCCGCTGGTCGTCATCGACGGCCAGGGACGCCAGGTGGACATCGGGCCGCGCAAGGAGCGCGCGATCCTCGCGATGCTGCTCATCACCCCGGGTCAGGTCCTTCCGCTCGACCGGCTGATCGACCAGCTCTGGTCCGACGAGCCACCGTCCAGCGCGACCGGCACGCTGCAGGCGTACATCTCCCAGCTGCGTCGAGCGCTGGAGCCCGACCGCGCGCCGCGCACCCCACCCCGCACGCTGCTCACCCGGGAGCCCGGCTACCTGCTCGACATCGAGCCGGCTCAGGTGGACCTCGTCCGTTTCGCCAAGGACGTCGACGCCGGACGGCAGGCGCTCGGCGCCGGCGACCCGCTCACCGCCGACGCGTTCTTCCGGGCCTCGGTGACCCACTGGCGGGGCTCCGCGCTGCAGGACTTCTCCGACTTGGCGTTCGCCCAGCCGACGATCACCCGCATGCACGACCTGCATCTGGTCGCGCACGAGTTGCAGGTCGAGGCGTGGCTGGGGCTCGGACGGCACACCGAAGCCGTGCTCAAGCTGGAGCAGATCGTCGAGCGCCACCGGTTCCGGGAACGGTGCTGGGCGCTGCTGGCGCTCGGGCTGTACCGCAGCGGGCGGCAGGCCGACGCGCTCGGCGCGCTGCAGCGGGTCCGCACGATCCTCGCCGAGGAGCTGGGGCTCGACCCGGGGCCGGAGCTGCGCGACATGGAGGCCGCGGTACTGCGGCAGGACCCGACGCTCGATCTGCCGGGCACGCTCCCGGGCACGGCCGTCGTCAGCGGGCAGTCGCCGTACCTCTACCTCGCGCCGGCCGCGCCACCCACCGATCCGGCCCACCCGGTGACCGCGAGCGCGAAGGCGAGCGCACCGTTCCCGCCTCCTGCCCCGCCGGCGGCCACACCGCAGCCGGACGGGCTGCCGATCACGTCGATCCCGCCCCAGCCGCACGCCCCGCTTCCCACCCCCGAGGAACCGCGGCGATACCAGGTGCCCGCCCTCGGCGGAGGCGGCACGCAGCCGCTGATCGCCCGCGACTTCCAGCTCGGCTGGATCACCGCCCGGCTGCAGGAACTGCCCGGGAGGCGGGGCGGCGTCGTCCTGCTCACCGGCGAGGCCGGCGTCGGCAAGACCCGGCTGGCGCGGGCGGCGACCGATGCGGCCGCCGACATGGGTTACGCGGTCGCCTGGGGCCGCTGCGTCGAGAGCAGCGCGTCCCCGGCGTTCTGGCCGTGGCTGCAGGTGCTGGAGGCGTGCTCCGCCCGCCCCGGCTCGACGGCGGACGAAGCGCTGGCGCTCCTCACCGGCGGCACCGGCGGCCCACCGGACGCCGATCCGGATGCCGCCCGATTCGCGCTGCACGCCGGGGTGGCGAGCGCGCTCCTACCCGGCGACGCCCCGCTGCTCATCGTCATCGAAGACCTGCACTGGGCCGACGCGTCGTCGTTGGAGCTGCTCGCGTTCATCGCCGGTGAGCTGCACCGCTACCCGACGCTGATCCTGGTGACGCTCCGGCAGGAGCCCGGCGAGCACGCCGCCGCACTCCACCACACGCTCGGTGACGTCGCACGGCAGCCCGGCGTCGAGCGGGTCAACGTCCACCCGTTCACCGCCGAGGACGTCGCCGAGTTCCTCGTCGCCCACCAGGTCGAACCAGCACCGCAGCTGGTCCGCGTCCTGCACGACCGCACCGGCGGCAACCCGTTCTACCTCGGCGAGCTGCTACGCCTGCTGAGCAGCGAGCAGCCCGCAGCGCTGGCCGGCGGCGACTCCGCCGGCACCAGCCCCACCGCGGCGGCCGCGTCCGCGGTACCGGCCGGGGTCCGCGAGGTCATCGACCGCCGGGTCGCCCGACTCCCACAGGACACCCAGGCGTTGCTGCGCGCGGCCGCGGTCGGCGGGCGCGACATCGAGGTGGACGTCCTCGAGAACGTCATGGAGCTCGACACCGAGCGCGTCCTGATGCTGCTGGAGCCCGCCGTCGCCAGCGGCCTGGTCGAGGAGCTGCCGGACGGCTGGGACTACCGGTTCTCGCACGCGCTGGTCCGGGACGCGCTCTACGTCGGGCTGAGTCGGCTGCAGCGGGCACGCCTGCACCGGCGGGTCGGCGAAGCGCTGGAGGCGCAGCCCGGATCGGGCGACCGTCCGGCCGAGCTGGCCCACCACTACGGGCTCGCCGCTCGCGTCGGCAGCAGCGCCAAGGCCGTCGAGTACGCGATCAAGGCGGCCCGGCAGGCTGCCGCGCAGCGGGCGCACCCGGAAGCCGTCGAGTTCTGGGAGCTCGCGCTCGCGGCGCTGGACTCCGGCTCCGAGATGCGCCGCCGGGAGCTGCTGGTCGAGCTGGGCCGGGCGCGCCGGGCCTGCAGCGACACCGAAGGTGCCCGGGAAGCGCTCGACGAGGCCGTGCAACTGGCCCTCGCCGACGGTGACGAGGCTGCGGTGATCGAGGCGGTCACCGTGTTCGGCGGCGTCACCGCGTGGAACTGGCGTCCGTACGGCGTCGTCGACGACCGGATGGTGCAGATCCTCCGTGACCGGGTCGACGCCCCCGGCCTCACCGACGCGCAGCGGGCCGCGATGCTCGGCACGCTCGGCGTCGAGCTGTACTACGGGCCGCAGCGGGCCGAGGGTGAGCGGCACGCGACCCGCGCGGTCGAGCTGGCCCGTCCGCTCGGCGACCCAGCGCTACTCGCCCAGACGCTGAACAACTACCACATCGCGGCGTGGGTCCCGGAGCGCGAGGCGGAACGTCGCCGGGCGACCGACGAGGCGATCGCGCTGCCCGGAGTCCCCCGGCCGCACGAACTGGTGGCCCGGATCCACCGGATGGGGATGCTGCTGCGCGCCGGCGACCTGCCCGGGTTCGACGCCGACATGGCGCGCGCCCGGGAGCTGGTCGGCGAGGTCAACCGACCGGAGCTCGACGGCATCCTGCGGTTCGCCGAGGCGTCCCGCACCATGCTCTCCGGACGCTACGAGGAAGGCGAGCGGCTCTCGGTGGAGGCGCTCGACTTCCACCACCGCACCAGCCTGTGGGGCGGGGAGCTCCCGCACCTCGTGCAGCTGTTCACCAGCCGCCGCGCTCAGGGCCGCCCCGGCGAGGCGCTCGAACGCCTCCTGGAGTACGCGGGCAAGCCGGCGTTCGAGGTGCTGCGCCCGGCCACGATCCTGGCCGCGGTGGAAGCCGGTGACGAGGGGTACGCGCGGCGGCTCGTCGGACGCTGGGGCACCACGATCAGGAGGAACTGGGCGACCGACTTCCTGCTGGTGCAGTGGGCGCTGGTCGGTGCCCAGCTGGGCACGCCCGACCCGGAGGCGGTGCTGGCCGACCTGCTGCCGTACGCGGACTGGCTCGCGACCCTGGGGACGTCCGGCACCTGCTGGGGATCGACCCACCACCACATCGCGGTGGTGCTGGCCGCGCTCGGACGGGTCGACGAGGCCCGCAGCCACGCGGGCAAGGCCCTCTCCACCCACCGCACACTGGGCTTCCCCGTCCTGGCCCAGCGCACCGAGACCCTGCTGAGCCAGCTGGAGTAGCGGTCGTCAGCTGACCGGGTGGAGCAGGACCTCAGAGGTATCGAGGTCGACCGTGACCGCGGAGTGCTGATTGGTGAGCAGCGGTTCGATCGCGGGCAGGTCCACGATCCGGCCGGTTCTTCCGTCGAGGGCGACCGGCCGATCGTCGAGCGTGCCGTACATCGTCCCGTTCCAGGCCCTGTCGATCAACGGGGTGTGTACCCCTTCGCGCCGCCACCGCTCCCGGAAGCTCGTGACGTCGTAGCCGATGACGAACGCGTGCTCCGGAGAGATCTCGTGGTAAGGGCCGCAGACGATCGTGTCCCGCTGGTCGAAGACACACTGGTCCAGCCGGTCGTCGAAGTCTTTCGGCTGGGCCGAGTCGCCGGTGGCGGCGCGGATGAACCGCACGAAGTAGTCCTCGTCGTACGAGTCGCCATCAACGTGGAGCACACCGTTGCCCAGCGACTCGATGTGGAAGCCGTGGCCGTGCGGCCCGTCCTCCCACAGCCGGTCGCCGTTGCTGGTCCGCATGCCGACGAGCTTCCTCCGGTCTTCCCAACCCTCGACCTCCGCGACGACGACCGGTCCGTCGACGTACACCGCTTCGACTCCGTGCCTCACCCAGCGCAGGCGGTGGGTCCGGGTATCCACCGCGTAGGCCACGCTCCCATCGACTCCGCTCAGCCGGAATACAACGGTGTCGTCGCCCACGCCGACCAGCGTGGTGGCCTTCCCCACGGCGCCGGACGGTACGTCGATCCGCGCGGACCACCTCCGTGCACCGCTGGCGGGATCGAGAGCCAGCACGTGCACCGTGTCGCGACGTAACTCGCTCGGCAGTGAAACGAACGCCGCCAGGTACACGGTCGGGGCGGCGTCCGGAGGGCCGAGGATCAGGTTGGCGAGACTCACCAGCCGCGCCTCACCGAAAGCGGTGATCGGAACGGTCCATCGGCGGTCGCCCGTGACCGCGTCGACGCCGAACACACCGGGCTCGTCGACGTAGGCGAACGTCCGACCGATCAGCACGCCGGGATTCTGGAAATCGTCAACCACCGCGACCGGGACCGCACGGCCGAATCGAGGGGGATGGACGGCGTCCGACGGCAGCAGGAGCATGCCGGCCACCGCGAGACAGGTCAGAACCGCGGCACTGCGCAGACGACCGAACATCCACTTCCTCTCGCTCAGGCGGGGGCGGGGTGCTCACAGCGGCCTACGCCCCGGCGGGCTCTTCCGCCGGGGCGTCGTCTTTCTCGGAACCTTCCTCGGAGTCGTCCTCGTCCTTCATCGGACGCCAGCGATCGGGCTCGGCCGGCTCCGGCTGACCGACCCGCAGCGCCTCCAGCTGCGCGGCGAACGCCAACCCCAGGAACAACGCGATCGACGTCAGGTTCGCCCAGAGCAGCAACGCCATCACCGCGGTGAGCGGCCCATAGGTGTCCGGGAACGCCCCGCTGCCCTGGACGTAGAGCGCCAGCCCCAGCGTCGCGGCCAGCCAGAGCACGGTCGACACCCCGGCTCCGAACACCAGCCACGAGACTCCCGGCTGCCGCCGCCGTGGTGCCTGCTCGAACAGCAACGCGATCGAGACGACGGTGAGCACCAACCCGATCGGCCAGCGGACGACGTCCCAGCTGGTCTCGATCCACGTCGGCCAGCCGTACTCGGACACCACCGCGTCGCCGAACGGCTCGCCGGCCACCAGCACCAGGAATCCGCCGAATGCCGGCAGCCCGGCCACGAACGACAGCACGACCGCGCGGACGTACTTCTTCAGCGCCGGCCGGTCCCGCTCCACGCCGTACATCCGGTTCGCGCCGCGCTCGACCTGGGCCATCGCGGTCGCCAGCGCGACCATTCCGGTGAACAGACCGCTGACCAGCGCCAGCTCGCCGACATCCTCGGCCTCCTCGCCGCCGTGCAGGGTCTGCTCCACCAGCGCGTCGCTGCTGCGCGGGGTCAGCTCCAGCACCGTGTCGGCGACGATCTTGCCGCCCTCCTCCGCCCCCAGGTCGGCGGCGAGACCGGTGAGCGCGATGAGGAACGGCACCGCGGCGAGACAGAGCTGCAGCGCCAGTGCCCGCGAGTGGCTGAACCCGTCGCCGTACCGGAACCGGACGAACGCGTCCCGCAACAGGTGCCACCGGCCGTACTGACGCAGGGTCGCCCAGGCGTCGTCGGCCGACAGCTCGTCGTCGCCCATCAGCCTGGTTTCCGGAACCCGGTTGGTGCTGCTCACCCCTCTATCGTCCCGGAGTGGTCCAGGCGTGTCGTCAGCCGACCCACCAATCGGCCTCCCGTACCAGGTGTGATGCGGATGGCGTCGGCTCGGCGCACCGGTTGCGGCGAAGGGCGCCTACACTCTGTCGACGTGACCTCCTCCGCCCACGCGCGCACGCTGGCCGCGCCGGAGAGGGGCGGCGAACCCCTCCCGCAGCCCGGTCCGGCCGTTGAGGTCACCAAACTGGTCAAGCGCTACGGCCCGAAGGTGGCCGTCGACGAGCTGAGTTTCACGGTCCCGCGCGGTGCGGTCTTCGCGGTGCTCGGCCCGAACGGAGCCGGCAAGACCAGCACGATCGAGACGTGCGAGGGGTTCCGTCGGGCGGACGGCGGAACGGTGCGAGTACTCGGCCTCGACCCGGTGCGGGACTCCGCGACCCTGCGTCCCCGAGTGGGCGTGATGCTCCAGGCCGGTGGCGGGGCCTACCCCGGCGCGCGCACCGCCGAGATGCTGCGGCTCACCGCGACCTACAGCCGGAATCCGCTCGACGTCGACCTGCTCCTGGACCTGCTCGGCCTCACCGACGTCGCCCGGACGGCGGTACGTCGGCTCTCCGGTGGCCAGCAGCAACGGCTTTCGCTGGCGATGGCCGTCGTCGGGCGTCCGGAGCTGGTGTTCTTGGACGAGCCCACGGCAGGGCTGGACCCGCAGGCGCGCCACGCGGTCTGGCGGATCGTCGAGGCGCTCCGCGCCGACGGCGTGACGGTCGTCCTCACCACCCACCACATGGACGAGGCCGAGCGGCTCGCCGACGAGGTGCTGATCGTCGACGCCGGCAAGGCGGTCGCGCAGGGCACACCGGCCGCGCTGACCCGCGGCGAACAGCCGACCCTGCGGTTCCGCGCCGACGCCGATCTGGACGCCGAGGCGCTGCTCGGGCTCACCGCGACGCTCCCCGCGGGATGCGTCGCCGCGAGCGCCGGAGACGGTGGCTACCAGGTGACCGGGCCGCCCACGGAGATCGGCCCGAAGCTGCTCGCCGCGGTGACCGCCTGGTGCGCGGACCGATCGGTGATGCCGAGCGACCTGCAGGTCGGGCGTCGCACGCTGGAGGACGTCTTCCTCGACCTGACCGGGCGGGAGCTGCGGTGACCACCACGGAGGCACTCCCGCGCGGGCTGTTCGCACCGGATCCCGGTCCGGCGCCCTGGCACCGGATGCTGCTCGCCCAGACGCGGATCGAGCTGAAGCTCACGCTGCGCCACGGCGAGCAGCTGCTGCTCAACCTGGTCATCCCGGTGCTGCTGACGGTGGCGCTGGTGACCCAGCCGTTCCTCGACCTGGAGACGACGTCCGGCCTGAGCAAGGTCGACTTCCTGGTGCCCGGCATCCTGGCGCTGGCGGTGATGTCGGCCGCGTTCACCGGGCTGGCGATCGCCACCGGATTCGAGCGGCGGTACGGCGTCCTCAAGCGTTTGGGCGCCACCCCGCTGCCCCGGTGGGGCCTGATCGGCGGCAAGACCCTGGCCGTCGCGGCGCTGGAGGTCATCCAGATCGCGGTGATCAGCGGAGTGGGCGTCGCGCTGGGGTGGCGTCCGCACGGCAACCCGCTCTCGGTCGTCTTGCTCGTGGCGTGCGGCACCGCCGCGTTCGCCGGGCTGGGCCTGTTGATGGCGGGCACCCTGCGCGCCGAGGCGACGCTCGCGGCGGCGAACCTGGTGTGGTTCGTGCTGCTGTTCGCCGGCGGCATCGTCTTTCCGCTCACCTCGCTGCCCGACGGCGTCGCGGGGGTGCTGGAGTACCTGCCGAGCGCGGCGCTCGCCGACGGGCTGCGTGCGGTGCTCGGCGAGGGCGGCGCCCCGCCGCTGCAGGCCGTCCTGACGCTTCTCGCCTGGGCAGTGGTGTCGCTCGGCGCAGCGGCGAAGTGGTTCCGCTGGGAGTGAGCTCAACGCCGCAGGCTGTCGACGGCCGCGGCGAGCCGGACCACCCCGGCGTCGATTCGCTCCGGTGTCTGCACAGCGAAGTTCAGGCGGACGTACCCGGCGCCGTCCGAGGGACGGAGGAAGAACCGGGACCCCGGCGCCACGTCCACACCGCGGTCCCGGGCCGCGCGCAGCAGCGCGTCCGACCGGACACCGGCCGGCAGCGCGATCCAGCCGAACAGTCCACCGGCCGGAGGCACGAACCCGGCGTCCGGCAGGTGCTCGGCGAGCGCGGCCCGGAGAGCGTCCCGCCGCTCGCGGTAGAGCCGCCCGGCGCGGCGGAGGTTGATCTGGTAGCGGCCCACCGTGACGAACCGGTCCAGTGCCCGCTGCAGCAGGAGGGAGGTCCCGAGGTCGGTGACCTGCTTGGCCTCCACCAGGCGTCGGCGCACCGGGCCGTCGACCACCAGGTAGCCGACGCGCAGCCCCGGCATCAGTAGCTTCGAGAACGTGCCCGCGTAGAGGACGTGACCACCGTCGTCCAGTGACTTGATCGCGGGCGTCGCGCGCCCGGAGTACCGCAGGTCACCGGCGAAGTCGTCCTCGAAGATCGGCACGCCGTGCGTACGGGCGAGCTCCAGCAGAACGCGCCGCCGGGCCCCGGTGAGCGTCACGCCGGTCGGGTTCTGGAAGTTCGGCACCACGTAGAGCAGGCGCGGCCGGTGCCGCGCCAGCAACTCGCCCAAGACGTCGACCCGCATTCCGTGCGCGTCCACCGGGACGCCGACCAGCTGCGCGCTCACCGCCCGCAGCAGCCGCAGCGCGAGGTCGTAGGTGGGCTCCTCCACCAAGACCGTGTCGCCGGGGCGCACCAGCAGCTGGCAGACGAGCGCCAGCGCCTGCTGGGAACCGGAGGTGATCAGCACCGACTCGGGCGGAACGCCGATCCCCTGGCTGGCCAGCAGCTGGGTGACCGTGCGTCGCAGCGACCCGTCCCCGGCCGGATCGGGACCGTAGCTCAGCGCCGACGCGCCCTCCCGCGCCAGCACCTGCCGGATCGTCCGCCCGAACTCGGCGACCGGGTAAGCGGTCGGGTCGCCGACCCCGGTGAACGCGATGACATCCGGCCCACGAGCCCCGCCCGTGCCCGGCATCCCGACCCAGCGCTCGGCCGCCGACCCGGCCGCAGGCTCGGCCGACGACCCGTCCGGCGGATCGGCGAACGGCTCCGGATCAGCCGACGGATCGGCGGGCGCCGAGGCGGCGGTCTGCCACGCCGGCCACTCCGGCTCCCGCTCCCGCCGGGCAGGCGACGCCCCGGCCGCCGCGGTCGTCGGTCCCGAGCGCCCCGCCGTGGTGGGGAGAACCGGCGCGACCCGGGTCCCGCTACCGACGGCGGCGACGACCAGCCCGGCGCTCTCCAGCTCCGCGTAGGCCGTCCCCACCGTCACCCGGCTGACGCCGAGGTCGGCGGCGAGCGCCCGGCTGGACGGCAGTCGGCTACCGGTCGGCAGGGCGCCGGTCGTGATCGCGTCGACGAACCAGCTCTCCAGCTGCCGGTAGAGCGGAACCAGACTGTTCGGATCGAGCGGAATGCGCACACCCGAAGCCTAAGTGGTCCTATCGAGATGGCGCAGAAGTGGCCGTGGTGACCTAGCCACTGGAGTCCTAGCGTCGATCGCAACACACGAACGACGAGAGGAGACCGGCATGGCGCCGGCAGAACCGCGGACGCTCGGGCACTCGGGCATCGAGGTGTCCGCCCTCGGCATGGGCTGCTGGGCGATCGGAGGGACCTGGACGTTCCTGGGATCGCCCGGCGGCTGGAGCGCGGTCGACGACGAGGAGTCCGTGCGGGCCCTGCGCCGCGCCCACGAGCTCGGCGTCACGTTCTTCGACACCGCCGCGAACTACGGCGCCGGGCACAGCGAGCGGATCCTCGGCCGCGCGTTCGCCGACCGCCGCGACCAGGTCGTCCTCGCGACCAAGTTCGGTTACCGCGTCGACGAGGCCAACCGCGCCGTCTCCGAGTACGGCGAACCGGCCTCCGACGCCGACCTGGCGGCCCGCATCCGGCACGAGCTCACCGCGAGCCTGCGGCGGCTGGACACCGACTACGTCGACGTCTACCAGCTCCACGTCGGCGACCTGCCGGCCGAGCAGGCGCTCCGGATGGTCGACGTGCTGGCCGATCTGGTCCGCGAGGGCCTCGTCCGCACCTGGGGGTGGAGCACCGACGACGCCGCATCGATCCGCGCGGTCGCCCACGCGCCGGGCTTCTCGGTGGTCCAGCACGGCCTGAGCGTGCTGGGCTACGAGGACCCCGCCGTCCTCGCGCTCTGCGACGAGTTCGACCTCGCCAGCATCAACCGCAGCCCGCTCGCGATGGGTGCGCTGACCGGCAAGTTCACCCCCTCCACCACGTTCGCCGACGACGACCAGCGCAGCCGGGCCGGCTGGCACCCGGCGTTCGCGGCCGGTCGGCCGACGTCGGACTGGCTGGCCCGACTGGACGCCGTCCGCGAGGTGCTGACCAGCGACGGGCGCACGCTCGCGCAGGGGGCACTGGCCTGGATCTGGGCTCGCAGCCCACGCACGGTGCCGATCCCCGGGTTCAAGACCGTGGCGCAGGTCGAGGAGAACGCCGGCGCCCTCGCGGCGGGGCCGTTGACGCCCGCACAGCTGGCCGAGATCGCGGGCATCCTCGACGGCACCCGGGTGTGACGGGTGAGCATGCGGGTATGACCCTTGCCGTACATACGTGCGACGAGAAGCAGGGGGTATCCCGTGGCGCAGCAACCCGACACCGACGTGCAGCAGCGCAGCCTGGAGAAGGATCCGGCCGACTGGGTGACCGGCGACGAGCCGGCCACCGGAGCACAGGACTCCTACCTGCACACGCTCGCCCGCCAGGCCGGCGAAGAGGTTCCTGACGAACTGACGAAGGCTGAGGCGTCCCAGAAGATCGACGAACTGCGCGAGGAACTGGGTCGATAACCGCCGCCCGGGGTGCGGTTGTCCGCACCCCGGCCGGGCGGCTCACCCGGATGTGCGACGGCGTCGCGATCGCGAGTCTGAGTCGCATGAACACAGTCGAAATCGAGCACGTCACCCGGCGGTACGGCACGGTCACCGCCCTCGACGACGTCTCCGTGAGCATCGCGGCCGGCTCCTTCGTCGCGGTGATGGGTGCCACCGGCTCCGGCAAGAGCACGCTGCTGCAGTGCGCGGCCGGACTGGACCGCCCCACCTCGGGCCGGGTGCGGCTCGCCGGGCAGGAGATCAGCCGCATGCGCGAGCGGCGGCTCACCCGCCTGCGCCGCGACCAGGTCGGGTTCGTCTTCCAGTCGTACAACCTGCTCTCCGAGCTCACCGTCCGGCAGAACGTGCTGCTGCCGGTCCGCCTCGGGGCCCGCCGCCGCATGCCGGTCGACGACGCCCTGGACGCGGTCGGCCTCGGCGGGCTGGGCAAGCGCAAGGTCGGCACGCTCTCCGGCGGGCAGCGTCAGCGGGTCGCGCTGGCCCGCGCGCTGGTCACCGGGCCCGCCGTGGTCTTCGCGGACGAACCGACCGGGGCGCTGGATCCGACCACCGGCGGGCAGGTCCTCCGGCTCCTCCGGGAGGCCTGTGACCGGGACGGCCTCACGGTCGTCATGGTGACCCACGATCCGGTCGCCGCGGCCTGGAGCGACCGCTTGGTGCTGCTGCACGCCGGAAACGTCGTCGCGGACTCCGCGACCCCCGACGCCGACACGATCGCTGCCCGCCTCCGCGCCGCCTACGCGGGAGCCGGAGCCGGGCCCGGAGTCGGAGTCTTGGCGACGACGCGCAGCGTCACCGGCGTCAGGGCTGAGAAGCGAACCGGGATCGGTGCGCCGTGAGGGCCGGGCTGATCCGGCAGGCGTTGCGCAAGCACCCCTGGTCGTTCGTCGGACCGGCGATCACCCAGTGCCTGGCCGCCGCGCTGGTCGCGGGTGCTCTCGGAGCGTCGTCGTCGCTGCCGCCCGGGTCCGATCTCGCGGCGTTCGCCGGCATCCTGGTCGGGCTCGCGATCTACCTCTGCGGCATCATCGTCGGCGTGACGATGAGCTCCACCATCGCCAGGCAGGCGCGGGACCTGGCGCTGGTCCGAGCGGTCGGAGCAACGCCAGGGCAGGTGCGGCGCGCCGCCGCAGGCCAGGCCGCCGTCGTAGCAATACCGGCGACGCTGATCGGTGTCCCGCTCGGGGCGCTGGGCGGCGGCGTGTGGGTGCAGAGCCTGGTCACGCACGACGTCGTCCCACCCAGCGTCACGTTCGAGGCCCACCCGGCCGCGCTGCCGATCGCGCTCGCGGTCACGCTGGGCACCTCGGTGGTCGGCGCGCTGGTCTCCGCCGTCCGCCCCTCCCGGGTGCGGCCCGCCGTCGCGCTCGCCGACACCGCGGCACCGGTCCGGCAGCTGGGTCCGGTCCGCGTCCTGCTCGGCGTCCTCTTCGTCGCAGGCGGCGTCGTGGGCTCGATCGCCGTCTCCGGGCTGGACCCGGCGACCGCCGAGGAGGCCACGCTCTTCGTCCTGCTGGCGATGTGCGTCGGCGCCGGCCTGCTCGCACCGGCGCTGCTGCGGGTCACCGCACCGCTGGGCCGCCTGGGCGGCCGGATCGGCACGCTCGCCGCCGACAACCTCGTCGCGCGGGCGAAGTCGTACTCCGGCGCGCTGGTCCCGCTGGTGCTGGCCGCGGCGTTCGCGACGATCAAGGTCACCGTGCAGACGACGGCCGAGCACGTCACCGGGGCGCCGGCCCCCGCCGAGGATCTGTGGCTGGAGTACACCGGCACCGCCGTCTACACGGTGTTCGCGGCGGTGGCCGCGCTGACGACGCTGATCACGCTCGTCCTCGGACGCCGTCGGGAGCTCGCGTTGCTGCGGCTGGCCGGAGCCACCCGAGCCAGTGCGCTGGGCGTCGTGGTCTGCGAGGCTCTGATCGTGACCGTCACCGGCCTGCTGTTCGCGGTGGGCGCTGCGGCGGCGACGCTGCTGCCGATGCTGCCCGCAGCCCCGTACGTGCCGCCGGGCGTGGTCGCGAGCGGGCTGCTCGGCGTCACGCTGGTGGTCGGGCTGGGGATGGCCCTTCCCGCGCTCGGCGTGATGCGCCGCCCGGCGATCGCCGCGCTCGGGGACGGCCCGTGATCCGACGCCTCCTCCTGGCGCCGGTCGAGCGGAGGACGTGGCGGGAGGTCCGCTACGTCCTCGTCGGCCTGTGCTTCGCGCTGCCGGTCTTCCCGCTGGCCGTGGTGGGGGTGGTCGGCGCCGTCTACTCGCTGATGACGATCGGCCTCCCGTTCCTGGTCGTCGCCCTGCTGCTGCTCCGGCGCACGGTGGTCTGGTTCCGGCCACCGGCGCGGTGGTTCCTCGACCTGGACTGGCCGTCGCCGCCGCCCCGGCCGACCTCCGGGGGCGCCCTCCGGTTCGTGGAGTCGGTGCTGCGGGACGGCACGGCGTGGCGGGCCCTCGCCTACGCGGTCGTGAAGCTCCCGCTGATGTTCGCCGCGACGTATCTCGGCGTGGGTGCGGCGCTCCTCGGCGTCCTCGCGGTCACCTACCCGGCCTGGTGGTTCCTGGTCCCGCTGGACCGGACGTGGGGTGGCACCTGGCTGTTCGTGCTGGAAGGCGTCGGTATTCTGCTCGTCTTCCCGTGGGTGCTCCGGCTCCTGGTCGGGCTCGACCGGATCTTGATCCGCGCGCTGCTGGCGCCGACCCCGGATCGGCTCCGGATCGCCGCGCTGGAGGCCAGCCAGGCCGCCCTGCGCGCCGACGCCGCGGCGATCCTGCGCCGGGTCGAACGCAACCTGCACGACGGCACCCAGGCGCGGCTGGTCACGCTCGGCGTGACGCTCTCCCGGATCGAGGCCCGCGCCGACGACACGGTTCGGCCGCTCGTCGAGGACGCCCAGGAGTCGGTCGTCGACGCGCTCACCGAGCTGCGCGACATCGTCCGGGGGCTGCATCCGCCTGCGCTCGACGACGGGCTCCCGGTGGCGATCGAGACGCTGGCCGGCCGGGGCGCCGTGCCGGTCGACGTCCACGTCGACCTGGCCGGGCGGCCGCCGGACGTGATCGCCTCCGCGCTCTACTTCACGGTCGCGGAGCTGTTGACGAACGTGTCCAAGCACGCCGGGGCGACCCGCGCCCGGGTCGACCTCCGCGCGGAGAACGGGTCGCTGCGGCTGGTCGTGACCGACGACGGCCGCGGCGGCGCCCGCCTCGCCACGTCCGTGGACGGGACGGAGCCCGGCACCGGGCTCGCCGGTCTGCGCCGCCGCGCGGCCGCACTCGACGGAGAGTTCTCGATCGACAGCCCGGTCGGCGGGCCCACCACCGTCACCATGACGCTTCCGCAGGAGGTCTGAGTAGTGCGCGTCGTCATCGCCGAGGACAACGTGCTGCTGCGGGACGGGGTCCGGCTGCTCCTGGCCGACCACGACATCGCGGTGGTCGCCGCCGTCGACAACGCCGACGAACTACTCGCCGCGGTCGCCACGCACCGGCCGGACGCCGCGATCGTCGACGTCCGGATGCCGCCGACGCACACGGACGAAGGCCTCCGGGCCGCGATCAGGATCCGGTCCGAGTACCCGGAGACCGCCGTCCTGGTGTTCTCCCAGTGGGTCGAGACCGAGTACGCCCGGCAGCTGCTCGCCGAGCACCCCACCGGCGTCGGCTACCTGCTGAAGGATCGCATCGTCCGGACCCGCGACTTCCTGGACGCGCTCCGCCGGGTGACCGAGGGCGGCACCGCGCTCGATCCGGAGGTCGTCCGCCAGCTGATGGCCGTGCGGCCACGCGACGAAGGGCTCGCCCGGCTCTCCGCCCGCGAACGCGAGATCCTCGACCTGCTCGCCGAGGGCCGGTCGAACATCGCGATCGCCGAGCGGCTCCACCTGGCCGCGCGGAGCGTCGAGAAGCACGTCACCGCGATCTTCACCAAGCTCGACCTGCCGCAGGCCCGCACCGACCACCGCCGGGTCCTCGCGGTCCTGCGCTACCTCCACGCCCGGAGCGAGTGACCCCCGGGAGCCCGTGGATAACCGCGGTGCGGTTCTGTCCTGATCGGTTTACGCCCGGACAACCAGGCGGAAATATGCGTCGCCGACCCTCAAGGGGTGCCGGCGCCGCGCGTTGCTGCGGCGTCCCCCTCGGGCTCGCAGGAGGAACCGCATGCAGACGACGCCCCGATTCCTGCAAGGGGTCTACCCGTTCGTCGGGGAAGGCCTGGAGAAGCCGATCCTGCTCGCACCGAGCCTCTCCTACGTGGTGCCACTCGGGAGCACCGCGCAGCCGCTCTACTTCCGCGGCGGCAACAGCACCGACGAGCTGGTCTGCGTGGTGCTGATGCGCGACGGGACGCCGATGCGCTACTTCCCGATCGGCGCGAAGGGCACGACGCACGTCGCGCTGCGAGTGGTCGAGGACCTGCTCGCCGACACCCGGATCGAAGTGTTCGTCGCGGCAGCCGAAGGGCTGGCCGGCACGCTCGTCGTCGACCTCGGTCTGGTGGAGATCTGATGACCGCCCCCGCACCGGTTCGGACCAAGCGCCTGGTGGTCGTCGGCAACGGGATGGCCGGTGCCCGCGCGGTCGAGGAGATCCTCGCGCGCGGCGGCGGCGACCACCTCTCGATCACGATGTTCGGCGACGAGCCGCACGGCAACTACAACCGCATCCTGCTCTCCCACGTGCTGGCCGGTGAGGAGCCGGACGACATCCTGCTCAACCCCGTCGATTGGTACGTCGAGAACGCGATCACGCTGCACGCGGGGGCCCGGATCGTCCGGATCGACCGGTGGGCGAAGCGCGTCTACGCCGACAACGGCGAGATCGTCCCGTACGACACGCTCGTCCTGGCCACCGGCAGCCGGACGTTCTTCCCACCGATGGACGGACTCTGGGCCGACAACCACCGGCTGACGCCGGGTGTCTTCGGCTTCCGCACGCTCGCCGACACCCACTCGATGGTCGAGTACGCGCAGCGGCACGAGCGCGCGGTCGTGATCGGCGGCGGCCTGCTCGGCCTGGAGGCCGCAGCCGGGCTCCAGCAGCACGGATTGTCGGTGCACGTGGTGCAGGGTGGCCCGTCGTTGATGAACCAGCAGCTGGACGAGGAAGCCGGCCGCATCCTCCGGAAGACGATCGAGCGGCGCGGGATCACCGTCCACACCGGGGCGCGCACGGTGGCGATCCGCCGGAACTCCGCGGGCGCCACCAGCGGTGTCGAGTTCGCGGACGGTACCGGTATCGATGCGGACATGGTCGTGGTCACCGCCGGGATCCGGCCGAACACCGGGCTTGCGCAGGTCTCCGGCCTCACCGTCGAGCGGGCGATCGTCGTCGACGACCAGCTGCGCTCGATCGACGACGACGACATCTACGCGGTCGGTGAGTGCGTCCAGCACCGCGGTGAGGTGTACGGGCTGGTGGCACCGCTCTGGGAGCAGGCGGCGGTGCTGGCCGACGTGCTGACCGGTCGGAACCCGCGGGCGGCGTACCACGGCTCGCGGACCGCGACGAAGCTGAAAGTGGCCGGGGTGGACCTGGCCTCGATGGGGCTGCGGCGCCCGGAGCGGGACGACGACGAGTACGTCCAGTTCTCCGAGCCGAAGCGCGGCGTCTACAAGACCGTGGTGGTGCGGGACGGACGGCTGGTCGGCGCGACGCTGCTGGGCGACGTCGGCAAGGTGGCGTTCCTGACGCAGGCGTTCGACCGCGGGCTGCCGCTGCCCGAGGACCGGGTTTCCCTCCTCTTCGATCTCGGCACACCGTCCTCCGAAGTCGGGGTGGCCGAGCTCGCCGAGGACGCTCAGGTCTGCAACTGCAACGGGGTGAGCAAGGGCGCGCTGGTCGCGTGCGTGCGCGAGGGCACGAAGACGGTGACCGGGGTCATGGCGGCGACCCGGGCCGGGAAGGGCTGCGGGTCCTGCAAGGGGCTGGTCGCGGAGATCGTCGAGTGGGCAGCGGACGGGGACGTCGAGGAGGACCCGGCCGCCAACTGGTACGTGCCCTGCATCCCGATGGAGAAGCCGGAGCTGATGGCGGCGATCCGCACGCAAGGGCTGAAGTCGGTGTCCGCGGTCTTCGCGGCGCTGGCGATGGACGGTCAGGAGGACGCGAACAGCAAGATGCCGCTGACGTCGCTGCTGCGGATGATGTGGGCGGACGAGTTCGTTGACGAGCGGCACGGCCGGTTCATCAACGACCGGGTGCACGCCAACATCCAGCGCGACGGCACGTTCTCCGTCGTCCCCCAGATGAAGGGCGGGGTGACCAACCCGCACCAGCTGCGCCGCATCGCGGACGTGGCCGAGAAGTACTCGATACCGCTGGTCAAGCTGACCGGAGGGCAGCGCATCGACCTGCTCGGGATCCGCAAGGAGGACCTGCCGAAGGTCTGGGCCGACCTGGACATGCCGTCCGGGTACGCGTACGGCAAGAGCTTCCGCACTGTGAAGACCTGTGTCGGCTCGGACTTCTGCCGCTACGGCGTCGGCGACTCCACGGCGCTCGGGATCGCCATCGAGGACCGGTTCAAGGGCCTGGAGAGCCCGGCGAAGATGAAGCTCGCGGTGACCGGCTGTCCGCGGAACTGCGCGGAGGCCTACTGCAAGGACTTCGGGGTGGTCGCGGTCGAGGGCGGCCGGTGGGAGATCTACATCGGCGGTGCGGCCGGTGCGCAGATCCGGAAGGGTGACCTGCTCGCCACCGTGGACTCCGCGGACCGGGTGGTGGAGCTGGTCGGGCGGTGCATCCAGTACTACCGGGAGACCGCGAAGTGGCTTGAGCGGACGTACACGTGGGTGCCGCGGCTCGAAATCTCCCGGATTCGCGCGGTGGTGGTGGACGACGCCGAAGGGCTGGCCGCGGGGTTGGACGAGCGGCTGGCCGAGTCGGTAGCCGCCTACCGTGACCCGTGGCAGGAGGGGCGTGACCCCGCGACGCCGGGCCAGTTCCGGCCGTCGTTGCCGCTGATCCCGCTGCCCCAGGTGCCGGTACGGCCGGGAGCGGGCTCGTGAGCGCGCCGACGCGGCAGGTCCTGGGGACCGTGGACGAGATCCCGCTCGGTGAGGGGCGGGTGTACACGGTCGGTGAGGAGCAGGTCGCGGTGTTCCGGCTGACCGACGGCTCGGTGCGAGCGCTCGGCGCGGTCTGCCCGCACGCCGGCGGACCGCTCGCCGATGGCCTGATCGACGGATCGGTCGTCGTGTGTCCGCTTCACAACAACACGTTCGAGCTGACGACGGGGTGCTCTCCGACGGGGCAGCCCTCGGTGCCGTCCTACCCGGTGCACGTCGATGCGGACGGTCAGCTGGTCCTCGGCTGAGGTCGTCAGCGACGTCGGCGGCGGCCGACCCACCGGAGCCAGAGGTCGGCGACGGGGACGTTGAAGACGCAGCCGAAGCTGTTCTTCGAGCCGATCGAGAACACCGACCGCACGGACCCGACCGAGCCCAGCGACGCGATGCTGCCCGACGACCCGATCGACGCGATGCTCCCGGACGACCCGATGCTCGCGATCGATCCGGCGCTCCCGATCGACAGGATGCTGCCGGTCGACCCCACCGACGCGATCGAGGAGCGGGACTTGACCGAGAGGATCGAGCGGTGGGATCGCACGGAACCGATCGACTCCCGATCGGAGCCGAGGGCCTCAGTTTCTCCGCCCCCGTTGACGACGCGGAGCCTGCGTTCTCCGGACACGATCCTCAGTCTCCCACTCATTCGGGCACTCCGGCCGCCCCGGCCGTGCTCAACCAGGCGTCGGTGCGTCGTTCACGGTCCCACCAGTTCCGGTACGGACCGTCAACGGACAGCAGGGCCTCGTGCGTTCCGCGCTGGACCACACGTCCGGCGTCCAGCACCAGCACTTCGTCGACCCGCTCGCAGCCGGCCAACCGGTGCGTGATCAGCACGGTCGCCCGGCCCTCGGTGGCGGTGAGCAGGTCGTGGGTCAGCGCGTCCGCGGTGGCCGGGTCGAGGTTCGCGGTGGGCTCGTCCAGGACGACGACCGGGAATCCGGCCAGCACCACCCGGGCGAGCGCGAGCCGCTGACGCTGTCCTCCGGAGACCTGCGCGCCCCGCTCCCCCACCGGCGTGTCGAGGCGCGTGGGCAGCGACCGCACCCAGCCGTCGAGCCGCGCCGCCGCCAGCGCCGCCCAGAGCTCGTCCTCGTCCGCGTCCGGGCGGGCCAGGCGCAGGTTGTCGCGGATCGACGCGTCGAACAGATGGGCGTCCTGCGCGCACCAGCCGATCAGCCTGCGGACCGCGTCCGGGTCGAGATCCTGCACCGGGACGTCGTCCAGGGTGAACGTTCCGGCGGAGGGGTCGAGGAAGCGCACCAGCACCGCCGCGAGCGTGCTCTTCCCGGCGCCGGACGCGCCGACCACCGCGACCCGGCTTCCCGGGCCCAGCCGCAGGTCGACACCGGTCAGGGCCGACGACCCAGCGCCCGGCCAGCGGGCCCCGACCCCGGCGAGGACCAGGGGAAACGCCGAGGCGGGCGTCCCGGTGCCCGGCAGCACCGGTGGCTCGCCGACGAACACCTCGTCCAGCCGCGCCGCCGACTCCCGGACCCGCACCAGCGACTGCGCCGCCGTCGGCAGCACCGCGACCGCCTCGAACGCCGCCAGCGGCAACAGCACGACGACGGCCAGCAGGACGGGGTCGAGCCGGCCGGCGTCGACGGCGGCCGCCCCCGCCGCGAGGGCGGCGAGCACCGCACCGCCGGCGAACATCGCGGGCAGCGCGGCGCCGAGCAGCGCGGACACCGCCGACCGGGCCGCCGCACGCGCGAGCCGCCGGTCCACCGCGTCGATCGTGAGCAGCCGCAACTGCGCCGCGCCATGGGCGATCAGCTCCGGGGCGCCCTGCAGGAGCTCGACGGTCGCGGTGGTCAGCGCGGCCCGATCGGCGACCGTGATGCGCTCGGCGTTGGCGACGACGCGCAGCGTCAGCCAGGGGGCCACGACGCCCGCGACGAACAGCGCGGCGGCGAGCGCAACGCCGGCCACCGGGAGCAGCAGCCCGGCACCGAGCGCGGAGAGCGCACCGACCACGGCCGCGGTCGCGATCGGCAATCGGACCCGTAGGTACCGGTCTTGGATCTGGTCGACGTCGGACACGAAGCGGGCGAGCAGATCGCCGCGCCGGAACGCCGGCAGGCCGGCCGGGCCGAGCCGCTCCAGCTGGGCGTAGACCCGGGAGCGGAGCGACGCCAGGACGCGGAACGTGGCGTCGTGGCCCACCAGCCGTTCGGCGTACCGCAGGACGCCCCGCCCCAGCCCGAACGCGCGCACCGCGGTCACCGCGACCGCCAGCTCCAGCACCGGCGGCTGCATCGACGCGCGGCTGATCAGCCACCCTGAGGTCGCCAGCAGCGCGACGCCGCACCCGAGCGCACCGGCGCCGAGCCCGCCGGCCGCGATCATCCGGCTATCGGCCAATCCGAACGCCTCCCATCCGCACGACGTGGTCGGCGATCGCGAGCAGCGCCGGGCGGTGCGCGACCAGTACCGCGGTGCGGCCGTCGACCAGCCGACGCAGCGCGGCGAGTACCCGCTGCTCGCTGTCGCCGTCCAGGTTCGCGGTCGGCTCGTCCAACAGGACGATCGGCGCGTCCCGCAGGAACGCCCGAGCCAGCCCGACCCGCTGCCGCTCGCCCGCGGACAGCCCCGCGCCGTCCTCGCCCAGGACCGTGTCCAGACCGTCCGGACGCCCGGCCACGACGTCGCCGAGGTCGGCGTCGGCGGCGGCGCGGGCGACCTCGGCGTCCGAGGCGTCGGGGNCCCAGGACCGTGTCCAGACCGTCCGGACGCCCGGCCACGACGTCGCCGAGGTCGGCGTCGGCGGCGGCGCGGGCGACCTCGGCGTCCGAGGCGTCGGGGCGGCCCAGCCGGATGTTCTCCGCGATCGTGCCCGCGATCAGCGTCGGCCGCTGCGGCACCCAGGCGACGTGGCTCCGCCAGGCCGCCGGGTCGAGATCGGCCAGGTCGACGCCGCCGATCCGGACGCGGCCGACGTCCGGCCGTACGAACCCGAGCACGGCGGCCAGCACCGTGGACTTGCCTGCGCCGCTCGGCCCGGTGAGCGCGGTGACGGTCCCCGGCCGGACGACGAGCGACACGCCCTCCAACGCGGGACGGTCCCGCCCGGGGTAGCGGACCGTGACGTCGTCCAGCGTCAGCGCCCCCACCGGGACGTCGGTGCGGGCGCCGTCGACCGGCAGCGGGGCCTCCAGGGCCGCGAAGACCCGCTGCGCCGCCTCCAGGCCCTCGGTGCTCGCGTGGAACTGCGCACCGACCTGCCGCAGCGGCAGGTAGACCTCCGGCGCCAGGATCAGCACCAGCAGCCCGGTCTCCAGCGTCAACTCGCCCTCGACCAGCCGCAGCCCGATCGACACCGCGACCAGCGCCACCGAGATCGTGGCGAGCAGCTCCAGCACGAGCGAGGAGAGGAACGCCGCGCGCAGCACGCCGAGCGTGGTGCGGCGGTACTCGTCGGTGATCCGCCGCACGGTCGCGACCTGGGTCTTGGCGCGGCCGAACACCATCAGCGTCGGCAGACCGGCCACGACGTCCAGGAAGTGCCCGGACAGCCGGGACAGCGCCGCGAACTGGCGTCGCGTCCGGCCCTGGGTGTACCAGCCGACCAGAGCCATGAAGAGCGGGATCAGCGGCACGGTGACGACCAGGACGACCGCGGTGAGCGGATCGGCGGCCAGCAGCCGGGCACCGAGCAGGACCGGAACCACCACCGCGAGGACCAACTGCGGCAGGTACCGGGCGAAGTACCCGGTCAGCGCGTCGACGCCGCGGGTGACGAGGGTGGCGAGGTCACCCGAGCCGGTCCGCTCCAGCCAGGTCGGGCCGAGCGCCACCGCCCGGGCGAGCACGGCCCGCCGCAACGCGGAGATCACCGCGGCGCTCGTCCGGTGCGCGACGGCGTCCTGCAGCCAGGCGACCATCGCGCGGCCGAGCGTGACCAGCGCGAGCCCGAGCAGCTCGGCACGCACGTCCCGGTCGCCGCCGGCGACCACACCGGCGAGGGCACCGGCCAGGTAGGTCGCCTGCGCGATGAGCAACACCGCGGACGCCGTCCCGAGCAGCACGCTCGCGACCAGGAACCAGCGCGTCGCGCCGGCGTACCGCAGCAGCCGGGGGTCGAGTGGTCTCATTGCGCGACGCGGGTCAGTGCTGCCCCGGCGGCGGGCGGAATGTCGCGGACGCCGATGCGCTTGCGGAACACCCAGTAGGTCCAGCCCTGGTAGAGCAGGACGAGCGGGGTGAACGCCAGCGCCGCCCAGGACATGATCGACAGCGTGTACGGCGTCGCGGCGGCGTTCGTCGTGGTGAGGCTGTTGGCGTCGGCCAGGCTGGACGGCGCCACGGCCGGGAACAGCAGGACGAACAGCGTCGCGGTGGCGAGCACGATCGCCGCTCCGGTGCCGAGAAACGCCCAACCCTCCCGTCCGCGGGCGTTCGCGACGCCCGCCGCGACCAAGGCGACGATCGCCGCGGCGCTGATCGCCCAGGATTCCTGCCCCGCGGCGGCCAGCGTGACCGCGGTGACGGGCACGGCCGCGAGCAGGATGCGGCCGGCCAACGCCCGGGCTCGTACCCGCACCTCGCCGGTGGTCTTGAGCGCCAGGAACACCGCGCCGTGCAGCAGGAACAGCGTCAGCGTGGTGAGGCCGCCGAGCAGGCCGGCCACCGTGAACAGGTCGGCGAGCGAACCGACGAACTCCTTGTCCGCGCCGATCGGGAGGCCGGCGAGCAGGTTGCCGAAGACGAAGCCCCAGGCGAACGCCGGTACGACCGAGCCGAACACGATGCAGCGGTCCCAACGGCGCTGCCACGTCGGGTCCACGCGCTTGCCGCGGTACTCGAACGCCAGCGCCCGCACGATCAGCGCGACGAGGATCAGCAGCATCGGGAGGTAGAACGCGCTGAGCAGGGTGGCGTACCACTCCGGGAACGCGGCGAACGTGGCGCCGACGGCGGCCACGACCCAGACCTCGTTGCCGTCCCAGACCGGGCCGATCGTGTTGATCAGCACGCGCCGCTCGGTGTCGTTCCGGCCGAGCACGGGCAGGAGCGCGCCGACCCCGAAGTCGAACCCTTCCAGGAAGAAGTAGCCGGTCCAGAGGAAGGCGAGAACGACGAACCAGACGGTGGTGAGTTCCATGGCTGCCTCCACTCAGTACGCGAACGCGAGTTGGCGCTCGGCGCTCTCGTCGGCGTTCTCCCCGGCGTCCGGGCGGTGGCCGTCGTCGCCGTCGTCGGGGCCGTCGTCGTCGGGATCCCGGGCCGGGGCAGGCGCTTCCGGGCCTGCCTTCGCGTAGGTGCGCAGCAACCGGAACTCGATGACGCCCAGCACCGCGTAGAGCAGCGTGAACACCGTCAACGAAAGGGACACGGTGCTCGCCGGGACGCTCGGCGAGACGCCGTCGGCGGTGCGCAACATGCCGTAGACCACCCAAGGCTGCCGGCCCATCTCGGTGAAGATCCAGCCGAACGAGTTGCCGAGGATCGGCAGCGGGATCGCCCATACCGCGGCCCGCCAGACCCACCGCGGCACGGTCTCCCCGTCCGATGGGCGGAGTCGCCGCGGCCACAGTTTTCGGATCCAGCGGCCGGGTGGGCCGGTGAGCGCGAGAAGCCCGGCGGCCACCACGGCCGCGAGCAGGCCGAAGCCGATCATCAGCCGGAACGACCAGTACGTCACGGGGACGATCGGCCGGTAGTCGCCCTCGCCGTACTGCGCCCGTTCCTCCCGTTGGACGTCGTTGATGCCCTCGACCTCGCCGTCCCAGGTGCCGGTCGCCATGAACGAGAGCAAGCGCGGTACCCGGATGCTGAGAATCTCGTCCCCACCGTCCAGCGACCCGACCGTGAAGATCGAGAACGAGGCCGGCGCCACCGTGTCGTAGAGCGCCTCGGCCGCCGCCATCTTCATCGGCTGCTGCTCGGTCATGATCCGCGCCTGCATGTCCCCGCTGAGGACGACGCCCACCGCGGCGACCAACATCACCCAGGACGCGAGCTTGAACGACGGCCGCATGACCTCGACGTGCCTGCGGCGGCTCAGGTGCCACGCGGACACCCCGATCATCAGCGCGGCACCGGTCATGAAGCAGGCGAACAGCACGTGCGGGAACGCGGAGAGCAGCGTCGAGTTCGTGAGCACCGCGACGAAGTCGGTGAGCTCCGCACGGCCGCTCTCCGGATTGATCCGGTACCCGACCGGGTGCTGCATCCAGGAGTTCGCGGCCAGGATGAAGTACGCGGAGAGCATGGTTCCGACCGCGACGATCCACATGCACGCGGCGTGGACCCACCGCGGGAGCCGGTCCCACCCGAAGATCCAGAGCCCGAGGAACGTCGATTCGAGGAAGAACGCGAGCAGCGCCTCGATCGCCAGCGGGGCGCCGAACACGTCGCCCACGTACCGCGAGTAGTCGCTCCAAGCCATTCCGAACTGGAACTCCTGCACCAGTCCGGTGGCGACGCCGATCGCGAAGTTGATCAGGAAGAGCTTGCCCCAGAACTTGGCGGCGCGCTTGTAGTGCTCCTTGCCGGTCCGGACGTAGGCGGTCTCCAGTGTCGCGGTCAGCGCCGAGAGGCCGATCGTCAACGGGACGAAGATGTAGTGGTAGACGGTCGTGATGCCGAACTGCCACCGCGCGAGGTCGAGCTGGTCCATGCCGCTCCCCGTCCGCCCAGTCGTCTACTCCGTGTAGACGCTCTCAGAACGACTACACCACGTAGACGACTAGCCCCGCCACGTCCTGTCAGGTGGTGTTCGGCACAGAACGACGCCGATCGACGCCAAATCGGCCTCCACGAAGGCCGTGGACCCCGATTCGACGTAAATCCGCGTGGGAGGGAGACGCGGGGCGGCAGGCGCGGCGG
>NZ_BAAAYN010000064.1:0-93804 GCF_039536245.1 Cryptosporangium minutisporangium
CAGGATCAAGGGGCAAGACCCGGGTGACCAGTACGACGAAGCCGGGTCCGCAGAACGATCCCGCGATCCCGCGCGGAGGAGGTCGCACGCCTGCACCCTGGGGCGTCTTCGGATCGAGCCAAGCGTGCGGTCGAGGCTGTCGGGCGGCGTATGGAGACAGCCGCGCGAGGTAGTCGCCAGGCGTCTCGGCTAGTCCCGGACGCAGGGCGTCCTCCGTTGGTACCAGACGATCGGGCACAGGTTCCAAGCCCGCCTGGCCGGTCATCGCGGGTGGCGGCGCTGATCGGAGGAGCCATCGGTCGCGGAGGTCCAGCGCTGAACCGACGAGCGCGGGCAACAGCCCTATCGCGGCGAACAGGCTGACGCCGCCGATGGTCCAGGTGACGTCGACGGCCTCGCCCCGTAGCGGTGGTGTGAGTACCCAGACCGTGCGGGTGTCGCCGGGCTTCTCGTCGTCGCAGTCGATTTCGGCGCCGTGACCGCTGCCGTCGGGGTCCTTCCACACGACGTCGCACGTGCCTTCGTCGTTGGCGGTGACGGTCGCCTGCGCGGTGTGACCGCCGACGATCAGCACTGTCCACCCCCCGACCCAGAGGGCGACCAGCGCATACGCCACGAACGGCCAGCGTCGCCCGACCATTCGCTCGGGTGCGTCGTCGGGGCCCCGGCCAGCGGTGAGCACTTGGGTCAGCAGGGCAGCGTCCTGCTCGTGCAAGACCAGTTGCGGGCTGCGTCCATCGGGCAGCGCGAGCCGCAGTGCGACGTCATCCGAGTCTGCCGAGGCAGCTGCCATCACGCGGCCGCCGGTTAGCTCCACCCAGCTTTGGGGCCGCCACCGGGCCCAACCCGCGCGCCCAGCGGAGACGAACAACCGGCCGCGGCGCGCTGTGCCGTGTCCGAACCCGAGGCGTGCCGTGCAGCGCGCAGTGCGGCCAGCATGAACGCCCGAGCGTCGGCGCGCGGCGCCCACCGCGCGCATGACGAAGAACAGCGCGCCGGCAAGCACTACGACGCCGAGCGTGATCAGCGATTCCACCCGGAAAGTATGCGTGACCTGCGAATTTGCGACCCGGCAGGGCCCGAGAGGCCAGCTCAATGCGGCGCGGGGCGCTCGCAGTCGGTCTGGTCTTCCTCGTCGTCGATCCAGTCGGCGAGAAGCTCACGCCGAAGCAACGCGGCCTGCACGGGGAGGGCGCCGAGTAGTTCTTCTCGGTTCGGGGCCTTGCTGGTCCGATAACACCACGACGTATCACCGTCGGCGTCCCGCGTCTCGATCAGGACGAATACCTCCTCGGCTACCTCGCCCTCGAGCAAGGGGTGGATCTGGATGTCAGGTAGGACGCGATGGATCGGGTATCGCTCCTCGGGGTCGAGCGGGGCTTCACTGTCGGTCATCGGATGCTCCCGGTGTGGGTGCCGCTCGTCCGGGTTGGAGTCCACTGCCCGCGGCGGTCCATGGGGACGATGTCGGGGGACTCGTCGAGCCGTGAGTAAGCGACGACGGGGTACTCCGGCTCGGTGGACACGAGTACGTCCAGTCCCGAGAACGTGTGGTGCCGGAAGAGTTCAGGGAGGACGCGGTGGATCGGGTATCGCTGCTCGGGGTCCAGCGGAGCTTCACTATCGGTCATCGAGTACTCCCTGGTAGGCGCCGCGGATCACCGGTGGGATCCCGAGGACTCGGTGCGCGGTTGCTTGGAGGCTTGCGCTACCCGCCGTTTAGCTGACTACGGCGATGCCGACGGTGGTGCTGTGGTACGCCAGCACGCCCGCTAGTACTGCGAGGGGCAGCGAGAACGCCCCGATACCAGCCCGGCGAGAGGCCCGGGAACCTGGACGCGATTCCGTTCGCAGTCGCGTAGCGCCACCGGCCCGAGGATGACGCCGCCGAGTCCGAGGGCTGCGACGAGGACCGCTGCTACTCCCAGGGGAGGAAGGAGATTCCGAGGTACCAGCCGCCGCTGACGAGAAGTCCGAGCAACAGGCCGCCGCAGCCGGACAGGAGCGCCGTCCGTGCCATCGCGATTGGTCCGCCCGGTGCGGGCTGGATCGAAGGCTCCCCGGTCATGCGTAGTCCCCTCCCTTCGGCGGTCGTGCGCTCCTTATCGGCTAGCGCGCGAACGATTCAAGCCGTCAACTTCGCGTACGGGATTCGCGAGATGCCGTCCAATCCGACGCGGACGACCCCTCCGCTCCGGGCGCCACGTGGAAGCGCCGCTCTTGCCAACGCGGGTTGCGCGGCACCGTGGGCGACATCGCTGGGAGAGCTGTCAGCCGTGGTGGGTCGACCCGTTGGAGAAGCCGCTGGTCGCGGGCGGACAGGGTGTGCTCGATGTCGGTGACGGGCACCTGGAGGGAGGAACGCGGCGGGGTTTTGGGGCGGACCGAGCGGAATGGCAGGACCGTGATTCGGCTCAGCGCCGCCGCCCGGTTGCCGATTCGAATGAAGTGACTCGGATCGACGCACCCGTCGGCGAGCAGGCTGCCGACGTGGAGCCTTCCGACGTCGTGGCGACATTGCTCCGGAACGGCCGCTGGAACGACGCGGCGACGTACTACCCCAACGTCGAGGACCCCTCCGCGGTCGACCACGCGTCACTCCTGCTGTCCGCTGGCCGTCCGGCCGAAGCGCACGCGCTGTTGACGGATCATGCCGCCGATGACGAAGACGAAGCCTGGACCGGTTTCGTCGACCAAGTCGACGCAGTGATCGGCGGCGATGCCACCCGGTTCCCCGATTTGGTCACGGCCGCCCAGAACCTGTGGCCGAGTCCGCTGCTGCTCCTGCTGATGTTGCGAGCCGCTGACGCCGCCGGACAACCTGACACCGGAACGCACTATGCCAAGCTGCTCCAAGAACAGCTCCCCGGCGACGTGGACGCCGCACGCGTGGTTGCCGTCGGCCTAGTCGGCGACGGCAACTACGCCGCCGCCGTCCACGTCATCGATCGCGCCGAACTGATCCGGTGTATCGACGAACCCGATCCGCTCGCCGCCACCCTTGACGAGCTCATCGCCGCTGGCGACAGGGCGAGTGTCCGTGCATTGGTCACGATCGGCCGGTTCATGCACCGCGAGCTCGATCCCACCCAACCGGTCACCGACGCAGACCGCGCCGCTCGGCAGCGGTGGCGCATCGCCTACCGCAACAACGCGCCGCATCGCTGGCGCCGGTACGCGCCGCACCTGGTCCTGTTCGCCGTCGGAGCCGCGATCGCGATCACGATCGGCAACGGTCTGCCCGTCGTGCTCGTCAGCGTCGCGCTCGGGGCATGGGTCCGGATCCGCCCGCTACCAGGCATGGACCTGCGGACCTCCCAAATCGTCCGTGCGACGGCCGACCCACTGCAGGCCCTCAAGAGCCGCACCTACCGCCCGATCGACGTGTTCACCTTCATCCTCACGCTGATGGCCGGGATCGCTCTGGTGGCCCAGCTACCGCGACTACCGCATTGGGTTGAGCCGCTTGAGACCATCACGGTGGTGGCGATCGCCTTCGCGGCGGCTCGTGGCCGGCGTCGATGGGTGCGCTACGAACGACAACGTCTGGCTCTGCCGCCACCCGACCCCCACACCTGCCGCTGCCTCGACACGACCGCGCTGCGTGGCGAGGGCACCCGCGGCTACGTCTTCAACCACCTGTTTCCGGTCGGCACGGTGCCTGCCGCGCCCCGCTGGCAGGTCCTGCAGTGCCTCCAGACCCACGCCCGGTATCTCGACTTGCCCCATGCCGAGCTCACCCTCCGGCTGCCGGCAACGCCCCCACGACACCGAGTGCCGACGCACGGCCCCTGATGATCGGTCTACGGCTGCACGGCATCCGCCCCGGACTCTCGCCCGCAGCACGGCGCACTCGCCACGTGCGGGTGGGCTGCCCAGCTGGGGTCGCGCTATGCGCTGGACCGGCAGCGGACCCGGGCCGAATCCGAAAGTTGCCGGGCGGACGTGCGGCGCATCCGCGCCTCGCGGATCGGCCCCAACGGCGCCGAAACCGCCTCGGATGTTGTCCGCCGTGCGTCCGGCCGCACTTATAGACCGTGGAACACAGCTAGACACAACGGGACACCCAGGGTGCCCCACATCCGCCGAAGCCGACGGACACGAAACGGCCCCTGGTCAGCGTTTCCGCTGGCCAGGGGCCGTTTTGCCTGCGTGTGGCGGGTGAAGGATTCGAACCTTCGTAGGCTAAGCCGACGGATTTACAGTCCGCTCCCTTTGGCCACTCGGGCAACCCGCCTAGGGTCTTGCACGTGCTGCACTGCCAAGAGGCAGGATAGCCAATGACCTAGCCCGGGCACCAATCAGGTACCCGACACGACCGGGAGGAGCAGTACACCGTGGCGGACTCGTCGTTCGACGTCGTCAGCAAGGTCGACCGGCAGGAGGTCGACAACGCTCTCAACCAAGCCGCCAAGGAACTCAGCCAGCGATTCGACTTCCGCGGCACCAACGCGACGATCAGCTGGGCGGGTGAGGAAGCGGTCACGCTGCAGGCCGACACCGAGGAACGCCTGCTCGCGGCGCTCGAGGTGTTCAAGGACAAGCTCGTCAAGCGCGGCATCAGCCTCAAGGCGTTCGACGTCGGCGAGCCGCAGCAGTCCGGCAAGTCGTACAAGGTGAGCGGGACGATCGTCCAGGGCATCGAGAGCGAGAAGGCGAAGAAGATCGCGAAGGCGATCCGGGACGAGGGCCTGAAGGGCGTCCAGGCGCAGATCCAGGGCGACCAGTTGCGCGTCAGCGGCAAGAAGCGGGACGACCTGCAGGCGGTCATCGCCCTGCTCAAGGGCCAGGACTTCGGCATCGCGCTGCAGTTCACGAACTACCGCTGAGCTGCGCAGACCTCCCGGAACGATGTCCGATCACGTGATCCGACATCGTTCCGCAGGAGCGCGGAGGGCGCCGCGCCCACGCGGGCGACGGTGGGGTGCACCTGATTCAGTTCGAGTACACCCGGTCCGGCGAGATCAGGACCGCGGTGCGGCGCTCCTCCCGCATCACCCGGTCGTACTCGTCGAAGTCCTCGTGCACCCCGCCGGCGGCGGTGAAGATCTCCCGGAGCAGCAGCCGTAGGCGCTCGTCGTCGACGCCGCCGACCGGGTCGTCCGGGCCGATCAGCCGGGTACGCCCTTCGACCGCGACCCACTCCCAGCCGACCCGTAGGACGAGGGTCGTGTGCGGCCGAGCCCGGAGGTTCGCCAGCTTGCGGGTGCCGCCGCGGGCGACGTACCCGACGACGGGCTCGCCGGTCACCGGGTCGCTCAGCACTCCGGCGTTCACCACCGAGGACTGGACGGTTCCGTTCTCGCGGGTGGTGGAGACGACGCTGAGTCCGTGGTCCCCGGCGACGAGCCGGGCGACGTCCGTGAGGTCGGCCATGCCAGGACTGTATGCCTTCCGGCGTACTCCGGATCGGCCTCGCGGCAGACGAGGGCGTCAACCGTCGCGTCCTACGCTGACCACGATGGTGAGCGAACGGGTCGAGTCGTGGCTGCGCCGACGTCCGGTGGTGGCCGACGCGGGGCTCGCGGTGCTGCTCTGGTCGCTGGACCTGCTGCTACAGCCCGACCGGCGGCTCCCCGTGATCTTCTCCGGCTTGCTGGCCTGTGGCGTGCTGCTCCGCCGTGCCCGGCCGGTGTGGTGCGCGGCCCTGGTCACCGCGGTCGCGTTCGCGCAGTGGCTGGTCCTCCCGGAGCGGGGCTTGCTCATCGCCGACCTGGCGGTCCCGCTCGCGGTGCACGCGACGGCCGCCTACGGTCCGCGCTGGGCCGCGCGCACGATGCTCGCCGCCGGTCTGGCCGGAGCCGCGCTCGGTTCGCTCACCTGGCCGCCGGTCGCCGAAGCGTCGGCCGGCAGCCACGCGTTGTTCGCGGCGGCGATGGCCGGGTTCGTGCTGGCCGGATGGGCGCTGGGGTCCCTGCGCCGGGTTCGCGAGGAGCGGGTGGCCGCGCTCACCGAGCGGGCCCGGTTGCTCGAGGTGGAGCGCGACCAGAAAGCGCTGCTCGCGGTGTCGGCGGAGCGCACCCGGATCGCCCGCGAGATGCACGACGTCGTCGCGCACTCGCTGGCGGTCGTGATCTCGCAGGCCGACGGCGGACGATACGCGGGCTCACCGGACGCGGCCCAGGCCGCCCTGGCCACGATCGGCGAGACCGGTCGACGGGCGATGGGGGAGACGCGCCGGCTGCTCGGCCTGCTGCGGGACGGCCCGGATCCACTCTCCCCGCAGCCGGGGCTCTTCGACGTTCCCGCGCTGGTCGACCAGGCCCGCGCGGGTGGGCTCGACGTCGCGCTCCGGCTCGACCCGCCTCCGACTGCGGTGAGCACCGGCCTCGGCCTGGTCGTCTACCGGATCGTCCAGGAGAGCCTGACCAACGTCATCAAGCACGCCGGGCCTGCGGCCCGCGCCTCGGTCGAAGTCTGCTGGAACGGCTCCGAACTGCACCTACGTATTGCGGACGACGGACGCGGACCCGTCGGCGCTACGGGCACGAGCGGGCACGGTGTGGTGGGGATGCGGGAACGCGCGGCGACGTACGGTGGCACGGTGCGGACGGGGCCGAGACCGGGCGGTGGGCACGAGGTGTATGCGTGCATTCCGGTTCCGGCGTGATCACCGTCCTCCTCGTCGACGACCAGCTGCTGGTACGCGCCGGGTTCCGCCTGGTCGTCGACTCCCAGCCGGACCTGACCGTGGTCGGCGAGGTGGGCGACGGACGAGCGGCGGTCGCGGAGGCGGCCCGGCTGCGGCCGGACGTCGTCGTGATGGACGTCCGGATGCCGGTGATGGACGGGATCGAGGCGACGCGGCGGATCACCGCCCAACCGGATCCGCCGAAGGTGGTCGTGCTGACCACGTTCGACGTCGACGAGCACGCGCTGGCCGCGATCCGGGCCGGCGCCAGCGGGTTCCTGCTCAAGGACGGGGCGCCGGAGGACATGCTGGCGGCGCTGCGGACCGTCCACGCCGGTGACGCGGTGATCGCGCCCTCCACGACCCGGCGGCTGCTCGACACGCTGGCGCCGGCCTCGGATCCGGCCGCGGTGCGAGCCGTCGCGTCGCTCACCGACCGGGAGCGGGACGTGCTGGTCGCGATGGCGCGCGGCCGCTCCAACGCGGAGATCGGCGAGCAGCTCATCGTCTCCACCGGCACGGTGAAGACGCACGTGGGGCGCATCCTCGCGAAGCTCGGTGCTCGCGATCGAGTGCAGGCGGTCGTGGCCGCCTACGAGGCGGGCCTGGTTCGTCCCGGTCGCTGAGCGCGTCCGGCTCTGCCGCAGAGACAGATCGGTTCCGCCGCAGAGTCAGACCGCCTCTGCCGTGCGGCAGACCCGGATCCGGACCGTCGGCAGACGCGGCGGACCTGCCCAGGAACCTAGCGTCGAGAAGGCCCCGACCACTCCGGTCCGGGCGTCTTCGGCCCGGGTCGGCCGGGTGCCGGCGCGTTCCGCCCGGTCTCCGGACGGCCGACCGCGCCGCCCCCGCCCGGCCGCCGCACGTCGCGGTCCGGGTCGACGCGAAGGAGAACGATGCGCCTCACTGCCCCTCGCGCGGCGTTGGCAGTCGCCGCAGCCGCGACCGTGCTGGCCGGTACCGCCGCCGCGGTGGCGCCCCCCGCTACGGCGGTGCCGCTTGTTGCGGCGGTACCCACGAAGGCCCGGCCGGCCGCGCCCGCTCTGCTGACGCTGCCGGCGCCGACCGGTCGGTACGCCGTCGGCACCGTTCCGCTCCACCTGATCGACACCGCACGCACCGATCCCTGGGAGGACGGGCGGCGACACCGCGAGCTGATGGTGAACGTCTGGTACCCCACCCGGAGCACTGCGGGCCGCCCCCGCGCCCCCTGGGTCACGCCCGCTGAAGCCGGACCCGTCGGCCGGGACGTCGTCCAAACCCTGACCGGCGCGCCGGGTGACGTCCCCGGCCTGGCCGCAGTGCGTACGCACGGCGCAGTGGGAGCGCCGGTCGTTGAGCGGCCGGGCGGTCACCCGGTGGTGTTGTTCTCGCCGGGCTACGGCGCGGAGCGCAACTCCAGCGCCGCGCTGGTCGAGGACCTGGCCAGCCGCGGGTACGTGGTGGTGACGATCGATCATCCGCACGACGCCATCGCGGTCGAGTTCCCCGGTGGGCGGGTGGTGCCCAACACGATCACCGCGCTGCTGGAGAAGCACCCCGATCAGCAGGACGCGCTGGTCGCCAAGATGGTCTCCACCCGGGTCGCCGACGCCCGGTTCGTACTGGACGAGTTGGAGCGTCGCAACACCGGCTGGATGCGGCTGACCGACGTCGGCATGGTCGGGCACTCGCTCGGTGGAGCCACCGCAGCCCAGGTCGCGTACGAGGACGAGCGAGTCACGGCCGGCGTCAACATGGACGGCAACCCGTACGGCTCCGTGGTCACCGCCGGTCTGGACGAACCGTTCCTGCTGGTCGCCTCGTCGAGCACGACGCGTGCGACGACCCCGGCGTGGGGCACGTTCGCGGACAACCTGCGCGGATGGCACCGGGAGATCCGAGTGGCCGGCACCGAGCACCTGAGCTTCCACGACATCGTCCTGGCCCGGGCGACGCTGGCGCGGCTACCCGGGGTGGCGCCGTCCGTCCTCACCGAGGCGTTCGGAACGCTCGACGGGCGCCGTGTCGTCGCGGTGGAGCGGGCGTACGTGGGCGCGTTCTTCGACCTGCACCTGCGGGGGACCGACCGGCACCTGCTCGACCGGCGCTCACCACGGTTCCCGGAGGTCACTTTCGTCGCCTGACCAGGGAATCTCTCAGGGCTGATCTCCGGTGCTTCCCCGATAGGCGCCCGGCGGACGCGGGGCGACCCTTGGAAGTACGAATCCCCGTCCATCGGAGAGTGCCGTGGAGATCGACGGAATCATTTCTGCCTTAGTAGTCGGTGCGATCATCGGCGCGCTCGGTCGGGCGGTGCTGCCTGGCCGTCAGCGGCTCGGCCTGCTCATGACGTTCGTGGTCGGTGTCGTCGCGGCGCTGCTCGGTACCGCCGTGGCCAGCGTGCTCGGCGTCGCGGAGACGCCCGGCGTCGACTGGATCGAGCTGGCCTCGCAGATCACGCTCGCTGCCGCCGGCGTCTCGGTGATGTCCGGGACGAAGGAGCGCCCGAAGATCACCAGCGGGCGTTAGAGCTCCTCGAGAACTCCTGGTCGTGCGTCCCCCCACGCGCGACCAGGGTCCAGTCCCGCCCGGCCGGTACCGACCCCGCCGGCCGGGGTGCCGCTCGGCCCGCGTCCGACCCGCGCGGTCCGGTGCGGTGACGGGTGGCCGTCCGCGGCCCGGCACTGCCCATGCCGGGCCGCGGACCGGCCGATAGCGCGGTCCGCGTCCGTCGTCCGGGTGGGACCCCCGCCGCCGGTCACCCCGCGACCGCAGGCGCTCCGGCCGCTGCACGGCCGAGGCACGGCAGGTCGGCGAGTGGCCGGCTGAGGCGCCGGGCATGCTGAGCGGATGTCGTCGACGATGCTCGAGGTGGGACCGCGGCTCGCGGTCGCGCTGGTAGTCCTGACGCTGATCGCCGCGGTGGTCGCGGGTATCGGACAACTCGGCCCGTGGCGCTCGATCCCGGTCGCGGCGGTACGCGCCACCGTCCAACTCGGTGCCGTCTCGCTGCTCATCGCCGCGATCGTCTCGTCGCTCTGGTTCACCGCGCTGTTCGTCGTCGTGATGGTCGGCATCGCCGCCTGGACCTCCGGACAGCGGATCACCCGGGCACCGACCCGTCCCGAGCGCGTCACTGCCGCACTCTGGGCGGCGCTGCCGATCGCATCCGGCAGCCTCCCCATCGTTCTCGGGCTGATCGCGGGCGGCCTCGTCCCGGTGCAAGGCATCGCGATCGTCCCGATCGCGGGGATCCTCATCGGCGGCGCGATGACCGCGACGTCGCTCGCGGGACGCCGGGCGCTCGACGAGTTGGAAACCCGCCACGGCGAGGTCGAGGCAGCGCTGTCGCTCGGCTTCCCCGATCGGGACGCCGCCCTGGAGATCTGCCGTCCGTCGGCGGGTCAGGCGCTGGTGCCTGCGCTCGACCAGACCCGTACGGTCGGCCTGGTCACGTTGCCGGGCGCGTTCGTCGGGGTGCTGCTCGGCGGTGGGAGCGCGGTCGAGGCCGGCGCCACCCAGCTGCTGGTCCTGATCGGACTGCTGGCCGTCGAGTCGATCGCGATCGTCGTAGTCACCGAACTCGCGGCGCGCGCCCGGCTGACCCGCGAGTCCGCCACCGGGCGCCAAGGAATTGGTGAGAAAACGGGGTAATCGGCGCTGCGATAAGCCGCAGTTCTCACCGATTCATGAGGCGGTTTCGACCCGTCGTGGCAGGGGTAGGGGCGTCGTACCTCTTTCAGCCCCTTTCTCTCCTCCCTCTTACGACGGTGTTGAGCCCCCGTCTCCGACGGGGACAGAAACGGTCGGTGATGCCCGTGTCTGTCGACCATTTGCGCCTCCGGACCGGCCCGTTCCTGCTGGGCCTGCTCCTCGTCGCAGCGACGTTGACCGCCTGTTCCGGCGGGGATTCCCGGACGACGATCACGTTCTTCCAGTTCAAGCCCGAAGCTCAGGCCTACTTCCAAGACCTCGCGCGGCAGTTCGAGGCCGCGAACCCGGACGTGCGGATCGTCGTCGACAATCCCGCGGAGCCGGAGACCGCGCTCCGGACCCGTCTGGTCAAGAACGACGTACCGGACGTGATGTCGCTGAACGCGAACGGTCCGTTCGGCGAATGGGCGACCGCCAAGATCTTCCGCGACTTCCGCGACGAACCCATCGTGGACGACGTCAACCCGGCCTATCTGGAGGTCATCCGGAACCTGGGTCAGGGTTCTCGCGGCGAGGTCAACGGTGTCCCGTTCGCGGCGAACGCCAGCGGACTGCTCTACAACAAGCAACTGTTCGCCCAGCACGAGGTCGCGGTTCCGCGGACGTTCGACCAGTTGATCGCCGCTGCGGAGAAGTTCAAGGCCGCCGGGATCACCCCGTTCTACGGCATGCTCGCGGACTACTGGACCGCGCAGTCACCGCTCGCGCCGCTGACCGCCCAGACCCAGGGCGACACCTTTTTCGAGGACCGGTTCGCCGGAGAGACCGACTTCCAGACCGGCTGGCGCGAGGCGATGGAGAAGCTCGCCCAGCTGTTCCGGTACACCCAGCCGGACCCGCTCTCCAAGGGTTACGAGGACGGCACCGCAGCCTTCGCCGCGGGCGACTCCGCGATGCTGCTGCTCGGCAGTTACGCGGTCCCGCAGATCCGGGCGAGCAAGCCGAAGTTCGAGGTCGGCAGTATCCCGCTGCCGGCTACCGACGATCCGTCGAGGACGACGCTCGTCTCCGGCGTCGACGTCGTGCTGACGGCGTCGCGCAACGGTGAGCACCCGGAGGAATCGCAGCGCTTCATCGATTTCCTCATGGGGGAGAAGGTCATGAGCGATTACTGCAAGGCCCAGGTCGCCGTTCCCACCCGCAAGGGCCTCACGAACACCGACCCGGCGCTGGCCGACGTCCAGCCCTACGTCAACGCCGGCCGGATCGTCGGCTTCACCGACCACCAGTTCATCTTGGCGATCCCGCTCGGGCCGCTGCTGCAGGAGTTCCTGCTCGACGGCGACGTCGACAGCTTCCTCCGCGACCTCGACGATGCCTGGGACAAGGTCGCGAAACGGCGTACCTGGGGCCTCGGGGCGGTGACGAGCTGATGGCCGTCGACACCCCCACCCGGCCGGACTCCGCCCCCGAAGCAGCGCCTCGCCCGGCGCGCCCCGACCGGACCCGGATCCCGCGCGCCTTCTACGTGATGGTGCTGCCCGCGTTCCTGTTGTTCTTCGTCTTCCACACGATCCCGGTGCTCCAGGGCATCTACTACAGCTTCACCGATTCCCCCGGGTACGGACCGGCCGAGTTCGTCGGGTTCCGTAACTACATCGCGTTGTTCACCGACGGCCGGGTGCTGCACGCCTACTGGTTCACGCTGCTCATCGCCGCGGTCGCGACGATCCTGGTGAACGTGATCGCGCTGGCGATCGCGCTCGGCCTCAACAGCAAGATCAAATTCAAGACGACGCTGCGCGGGGTCTACTTCATCCCGAACGTCCTGGCGATCCTCGTCGTCGGCTACATCTTCAGCTACCTGTTCAACAATTCGCTGCCGGCGCTGGCGACCAGCCTCGGCATCGACTCACTGTCGACCTCGCTGCTCACCGATGCGAAAACCGCTTGGATCGGGATCGTCATCCTCGCGGTCTGGCAGGCGGCGGCGTTCAACATCATCATCTACATCGCCGGCCTGCAGACCGTTCCGCAGGAGCTCTACGAGGCCTCGGCGATCGACGGGGCATCTCCCTGGCGGCAATTCCGGAGCGTCACGTTCCCGATGATCGCCGGGTTCTTCACGATCAACATGGTGCTCTCGCTCAAGACGTTCCTGCAGATCTTCGACCACATCATCGCGCTCACCAATGGTGGGCCGGGCACCGATACCGAGTCGGTGTCGGTGCTGATCTACAAGGGCGGCTTCCAAGGCGGCGAGTACGGCTACCAGAGCGCGAACTCGGTGCTCTTCTTCGTCATCATCGTGGTGCTGTCGATCACGCAGTTGCGAGTCCTGCAGCGGCGGGAGGTGTCGGTCTGATGTCGGCATCCGTGCTCGGACCCTCCACTCAGGCGGGTCCCGTTCCAGTCCCGGACGAGGGACGTCGCCGCTTCCGGTGGCGGCGTTCGGAGGAGCCGTACAAGGTCAACTGGTGGCTCACCGCGCTGCTGGTGGTGCTCGCCCTGACGATCATGATCCCGCTGTACTTCGCGATCGTGACGTCGCTGAAGACCACCGATCAACTCGGCGGTACCGGCTTCGGGTTGCCCGACCGCGTGCGCTGGTCGAACTTCGCCGACGCCTGGCGGCTGACGAACTTCCCGAACGCGGCGCTGAACAGCGCGATCATCACCGTGGGCGCGGTCGTGCTCACCCTGTTCACTAACTCCATGGTCGCGTACGCGATCGCGCGGAACATGCATCGGCGGCTGTTCCGGATCCTGTTCTACTACTTCGTCTCCGCGCTGTTCGTACCGTTCCCGATCATCATGCTGCCGGTGGCGAAGCTGACCGCGATCCTGCACCTGGACAACCACAGTGGGCTGATTCTGCTCTACGTCGTCTACGGGCTCGCGTTCAACATCTTCATCTTCACCGCGTACATCAACTCGATCCCGCGTGAGTTGGAAGAGGCGGCGGTGACCGACGGCGCGAGTACGTGGGGTGTGTTCTGGCGGATCATCTTCCCGCTGCTCGCCCCGATGAACGCGACGGTGGGAATCCTGACCTGCCTGTGGGCGTGGAACGACTTCCTGCTGCCGCTGGTGATCCTCTCGGATCCGGGTTCGGCGACGCTGCCGTTGGTGCAGTACGTCTTCCAGACCCAGTTCCAGACGAATTATCCGGCGGCGTTCGCCAGCTATTTGATGGCGATGGCTCCGTTGCTGATCGTTTATCTGTTCGCGCAGCGCTGGGTCATCTCCGGCGTAACCCGCGGCGCCATCAAGTAGTGCACGGCCCGCCGAGGGGCGAGCCTGACGGCCGCGCGCAAGGCCTTGAGACCACACAAAGGTCGAGGCGGCCTTGCGCGGGACGCCAGCCTCGTCCTCGGCGGGCTCCAGGTTCAAGCAAGTACAACTGCCCGGCCGTCAGGCTCGCCCCTCGGCGGGCCGCCCACGGTGTTCGCGGGGAGCGGATTCGCTGAGAGCGCAGGCCGTGAGAAGTGTCGGACCTGGTCAGTAGGGTCGTCCTCGTCACGTAGCCGAGCCGAGGAGCATGCTGATGGAGCCAATTAGTGGAGTCGCCGCAGGGGTGCCGTTCGTGGCACTGCCGCCCGCCTCCGGCGGCCCGGCCCCGTTGGTCGTCGTGTGGCACCTGATGGACTCGCCGCGCACCGAGGTGGCGATGGCGGCCGCGCTTCCGCTGAACGGCGTCCCGGCCTGGCGGGTGTACCTCGGCCTGCCGATGATGAGCACCCGGATGCCGGCCGGTGGCATGGACGAGATCATGGCGTTGGTGCGCGACGACACGCTGCTCAAGTGCCACGGCGCCGTGATCACCGGCGCCGTTGCCGAGCTGCCTGCCGTGCTCGACGCGCTCCGGGAGCAGTTGCCCCCGACCGCGCTGTTCGACGCGCCGATCTCGTTCGTGGGCGGGTCAGCCGGCGGCGGAGCCGCACTGCTGGCGCTCACCGAGTCCAAGCATCCGGTCGCGGCGCTCGCGGCGATCAACGCCGCCGTGCGCGCGCCCACGCTGGTGGATCTGGTCAGCCAGGCGTTCGGCATCGAGTACACCTGGTCGGACGAGTCGCGTCGGCTCGCCGAGCGGCTCGACTTCGTCGGTCGCGCCGAGGAGATCGCGGCTCGCCAGCCGCAGCCGGCGGTGCTGATCGTCAGCGGCGAGGAGGACCACGACGACTTCCGGCGCGACTCCGCCGACCTGTACGAGGCGCTCCGCGAGCGGTACACCGACCCGGCCGGCGTCGCTCTCGCTTCGATCCCCGGGCTGGCGCACCCGCTGGCACTGGAGCCCGGTCTCGAGGCGGCGCCGCAGACGCCGCAGGCCGTTGCCGTGGACGCCGCGGTCAGTGCCTTCCTCGCTGCCCACTTGCCCGCCCCGTCCAGCACGGCCTGACAGCGTCGCGCGGCCCGCCACCGTTCGGTGGCGGGCCGCGGATGGTCGGAAGGGCTCGGTCAGCGCACTGTGATCAGCTGCGGCCTGAGCCAGTTCCAGACGAGCTTGCCGCCCGCGGTAGTGAGGTGGAGGCCGTCCGTCCGGAGCGTCACGCCGTTCAGCTCGTTCGAGTAGCCGGTCCGGCAGAGGAACGGGTTCGGGTCGATCACCGTCACCTTGCCTCCCAGCGTCGCCGCCGCCTTCATCGCGGCCGCGTTCGTCGCCGCGACGCGCTTGGCATCGTTGAGCACCGGCGGGTACCGGCCGGCAGCGAACATCGTCGCGGCCGGGAGCCCGGTGTCGGGCACCTCGTGGCAGTGGTTCAGCACGACGGCGGCCCGCGGCGAGTACTTCAGGATCTCGCGGAGAACCTGCACGTAGTCGGCCGTCGTCGCCTCCTGCCACTGGGGCGAGGTGTATGGCACGGTCCGTCCGCCGATCCACCGGTCGTACTGCTCCCACGACCCGGAGAACAGGACGCCCACCGATGGTGCCGCCGCCTCGATCTCCATCTCGCGGGTCGCGGACCAGTCGGTGCACAGCGGTTGCTCGGGCGAGAGTGGCTTGCCCTCCACCGACGCGGTGTACGGCACCACACCGCAGCCGAACCGGGTGGCGATGCTCAAGCTCACGTCCGCCCCGGGGTCTTCCCGCACGGCCGCGAACAGACTCAACGCGTTCGAGTCACCGACCAAGAGGATCTTGTTGGCCCCGCTGCCGCCCTGGGTCTGGTCGGCCGCGACGGCTGCCAGCGAGTCCACCGAGTCCGCCGACTTCTCCTTGATGCCGGCGACGCCGGGCACCGCGACGCCGACCAGCGCCGCGACCAGCGCAGCCGCCGCGATCGGCCCCGCCACCTGCGGCGACGCCAGCGAGTTCGGTGGCGACCCGATGCGCAGCGGACGCTCGACGATGATGAAACTCGCGATCGACACCAGCGCGGTGAGCGCGATGCGGACGATCAGCAGCGGGATGCCGTCGATGCCGGTGCGCTCCGGGCTCAGCACCAGGTAGATCGGCCAGTGCCACAGGTAGAGCCCGTAGGAGAGCACGCCGATGACGACCAGCGGCTGCCAGCTCAACAGGGCGTTCGGCGACACCCGGCTGGTACCGACCACCGAGGCCACCACCAGCGCCGCCACCACCGACAACACCAGGAAGCCGCCCTGGTACATCTGCGGATCGGCCTGCGCGGCCACCATGAACGCAACGGCCAGGCCGGCCAGCGCGACCCAGCCGAGCACCCCGACAATCGCTTTGTTCACCAACTTGCGCCCGATCGGCGACGCGACCAGGCAGGCGAGTGCGGCACCGACCAGGAGCCCTTGGAGGCGCGTGTCGGTGCCGTAGTAGGCGCGTGATCCGTCCGACGTGGACTGGACGGCCGCCATCAGAGCGGCCGAGCCGAGCGCCGCGACCGCGAGCAGCCAGCCGAGCGCACGGCGTCCGGCCTTCGACCGGAACATCACCACGAGGACGAGCGGCAGCAGCACGTACCACTGTTCCTCGATCGCGAGCGACCAGGTGTGCTGGAACGGCGACGGGTCTTCGAACGCCTGCGCGTAGGACTCACCGCGCAGGACGAACCACCAGTTCGAGACGTAGAGCAGGACGGCGAGGGCGTCGCCCCGGGTGCTCGGTGGCCACTCGACGCCGAGCATCGGGAACAGCACGAGCACGGCCGCGACCATCAGCACCAGCGCCGGGAGCAGGCGTCGCGCCCGGCGGATCCAGAAGTTCTTCAGGTGCAGGCCGCCGGTGCGGTCGTGCTCCATCAGCAGCAGCGATGTGATCAGGTAACCGGACAGCACGAAGAAGACGTCGACGCCGAGGAAGCCGCCGGGCAGTGCGACGCCGCCGTGGTACAGCAGGATCGCGATCACCGAGATCGCACGGATGCCGTCCAGCGCGGGGCTGTATCGGTGACCTGCGTGGACACCGCTGGTCTTGGGGCGGCTGAAGAGCTGCCCCTCGGCGACCGAGCTCCGGGCGGTGTCCAGCGGCCCCGTCACAGCCGCCTCGGCGACCGGCGGCTCGGCGACCGCCGCGTCGGCTACCGCCGGCTCGGTGTCCGCCGGCTCGGCTACGGGCGGTTCGGCGACGTCCGGCGCCACGCTGTCGTCCGCCGGCGCACCGGTGACCGATGCGTCCTCGACGGGCCCGGGCGGGACCGGATCGACGGTTGCTGAAGGGAGGACTTCTGATTCGAAGGGCGTTGACTCGAAGGCGGCGTCCGGCATGGCGTCATCGCCTGCCGCACGCTGGGCGGGCACCACTAGGGCGCCCTCTTCGACCGGTAACTGATCGTGCTGCTCTGCACTGTGCCGACCCACCCGGCCGATTGTGCCATTACTCAGCGGTAACGATCACGCAGAACGACAGGAAAGTAACTCCGATCAACGATCGTGGCGTCCCTTCCCTCTTTCGCAGGGGGAGCAGACTGGCATCGTGGATTCCACCGACACCCCGCAGGACACCGAGGCCGAGAGAGCCACGTCGCCGGATGGTGACGATCCGTACCGCTGGCTGGAGGACGTCACCGGGGACGGCCCGCTCGAGTGGGCTCGCGAGCACAACACCGGGACGCTCGCCGCCTACGCCGAGACGCCCCGCTTCGCCGAGATCCGGGACGAGATCCGCGAGGTCCTCGACGCCGAGACCCGGATCCCCTACGTCGTCCGCCGCGGTGACTACCTCTACAACTTCTGGCAGGACGCCGCCAACCCCCGCGGGCTGTGGCGCCGAACGTCCCTGGAGCAGTACCGCAACGACAAACCCGACTGGGACGTCATTCTCGACGTCGACGCGTTGGCCGAGGCCGAGGGGCAGAACTGGGTCTGGCACGGCGCCACGTTCCTCGCCCCCGAGTACGACCGGTGCCTGATCTCGCTCTCGGTCGGCGGTTCGGACGCGGACGTCACCCGTGAGTTCGACCCGGCAACCAGGGAGTTCCTTCCGGACGGGTTCACGCTGCCGGAGGCCAAGAGCAGCACCGGCTGGGTCGACCGGGACACCCTCTACGTCGGTACCGACTTCGGGCCCGGCTCGCTGACCGACTCCGGGTACCCGCGGGTGGTCAAGCGGTGGCGGCGCGGCACCCCGCTGGACGACGCGGTCACGGTGTTCGAGGGCGAGCAGGCGGACGTCTCGGTGCACGCCTGGCGCGACCAGCTGTCCGGACTGGACTTCCTCACCCGCAGCGTCGACTTCTACCACCGGAAGCGGTACCTGCTGGTAGACGACGTCCCGGTGCCGCTCGACGTCCCGGACGACGCGGAGATCAGCGTCCACGCCGGCTACCTGACAGTCGAGCTGCGCACCCAGTGGGAGGCGCACCCGGCGGGCGCGCTGCTCGCGATCGAGTTCGACCGGTTCCGCTCCGGTGATCGCGACTTCGAGGTGCTGTTCGCCCCGGACGAGCGGTCGGCGCTGGTCTCCTACCACTGGACCGAACACGCCCTGCTGGTCAGCTCGCTGGTCGACGTCCAACCGCGGCTGGAGGTACTGCGGCCCGGGCCGTCCGGCTGGACGCGCAGCCCGTCCGCGCCGGTGCCGGAGTGGTGCAGCGTCCGGGTGCTCTCCACCGACCGGTACCACGGCGACGAGTACCTGCTCGCGGTCGACGGTTACCTCACGGCGCCGGAACTGCACCGGCTGGTCGCCGGGGTGGACGAACCCGCCGAGGTGCTCAAGCGCTCGCCGGCCCGGTTCGACCCGACCGGGATGTCGGTGAACCAGTACTTCGCCACGTCGGGGGACGGAACGCGGATCCCGTACTTCGTGGTCAGCCCGGAGAGCTCCGGAGCCAGGCCGACGTTGCTCAACGGCTACGGCGGCTTCGAGATCCCGCTGCTGCCGGGGTACGACGGCGGCCTCGGACGAGCGTGGTTGGCGCGGGGCGGCACGTACGCGGTCGCGAACATCCGCGGCGGCGGCGAGTACGGGCCGCGCTGGCACCAGGCCGCGTTGAAAGAGAACCGGCACCGCGCGTACGAGGACTTCGCCGCGGTCGCCGCGGACCTCGTCACGCGGGGCATCACGACGCCGGAACGGCTCGGTGTGAGCGGCGGCAGCAACGGCGGCCTGCTGACCGGCAACATGTTCACGCGCTACCCCGAGTTGTTCGGGGCGATCGTGATCCAAGTGCCGCTGCTGGACATGCGGCGCTACCACCAACTGCTGGCCGGGGCGTCCTGGATGGCGGAGTACGGCGACCCGGACGACCCCGCGCAGTGGGAGTTCATCCGCACGTTCTCCCCGTACCACCAGCTGGCCGCCGGACGTTTGTACCCGCCGTTGCTGGTCACGACGTCCACCCGTGACGACCGCGTCCACCCGGGGCACGCCCGCAAGTTCGTCGCCCGGGTGGAGGAACTCGGCTACCCAGTCGACTACTACGAGAACATCGAGGGCGGCCACGGCGGCGCGAGCAACAACGAGCAGCGCGCGTTCATGCGGGCACTGTCGTTCGCCTTCCTCTGGGAGAGGCTCGGTCTCTGGGAAAAGCTCGCCTGAGCCCGCCGACCCAGAATTGTGGCCGGTTATCGACCTATCCGCAGGTGTGGATAGGTCGATAACCGGCCAACTTTCCCGCCCCCCGCCCCCGCCCCGCGCGTCAGGCGAGCTGCGGCGCGACCTCGTTCGCGACCAGCGCGAGGTGGTCGAGGTCGGACAGGTCGAGGAACTGCAGGTACGCCCGCCCGGCGCCGAGGTCGGCGTACTGCCGGAGCTTGGCCGCGACCTGGTCCGGGGTGCCGCACGCGCCGTTCTCCCGCAGCTCGTCGACGTCCCGGCCGATCGCCGCGGCGCGGCGGGCGATCTCCGCCTCGTCGCGTCCGCAGCAGATGACCTGCGCCGCCGAGAACACCAGGTCCTTCGGGTCCCGCCCGACGTCCTGGCAGGCCGCCCGGACGACGTCGAACTGTGCGCCGGTGGCCTCGACCGACGAGAACGGCACGTTGAACTCGTCCGCGAACCGGGCGGTCAGATTCGGCGTCCGCTTCTTGCCCTGACCACCGATGACGATCGGGGGCCGCGGGCTCTGCGCCGGCTTGGGCAGCGCCGGCGAGTCGACGAGCTGGTAGTGCTTACCGCTGTAGGAGAACGTCTCGCCGACCGGCGTCTCCCACAGCCCGGTGATGATCTCCAGCTGCTCGGTGAACCGGTCGAACCGCTCGCCCAGCGCCGGGAACGGGATCCCGTACGCGGTGTGCTCCTGCTCGAACCAGCCGGAACCGAGGCCGAACTCGACCCGACCACCACTCATCCGGTCGACCTGCGCCACCGCGACCGCCAGCGGCCCCGGGTACCGGAACGTCGCGGACGTCACGAGCGTGCCCAACCGGATGCGGGACGTCTCGCGGGCGAGCGCGCCGAGGGTGATCCAGGTGTCGGTGGGGCCCGGCAGACCGTCGCTGTCGCCCATCGCGACGTAGTGGTCGGAGCGGAAGAACGCCTCGTACCCGAGGTCTTCGGCCGCTTTGGCGACCGCGAGCAGCGTGTCGTAGTCGGCGCCTTGCTGAGGTTCAGTGAATACGCGCAACTTCATGAGCCCATCCTCACACGCCGGTTTCGGTCGCCTTCGGGTGCGGCGTCCGGCGTCGGCCCCCGGTCGGCACGGCGGCTCGAGACGCACCGGGGAAAACGTTCGGAGAAAGATTGGGATCAGCTGAAAAGCTGAGTGAACGATAATTGTGTTACGGCTTTTCCTCAGAGTTCGATCCGGATCGGCGGTCGTTTTGTTACCGCTGCCTAGGAGGCTCCTCCCGATTCGCTCCGGATCGCTCACCAGTGGTACGAACAGGCAAAACAGGTGCCACCGTTAACGGCGTGACCAAATATTCCACCGCCATTCGTGGTGCCGGCATTCTGCTGGTAGCGCTCGTCCTCTCGGGCTCGTTCTACCAGTTCGCCCAGGACGTCCGGATGTCGCTCTTCGTGTTTCTGGTGACGGCGTTCGCCGGGAGCCTGTTCGCGATGATCAGCATCGTCACCCGGGAGAACTGAGCTGACCGCAGCGCGCCCGGCAGGCACGCTTCGTAGCCGCACCCCGGGCAGGGTGGAATGATGAACTGGCTGGCCACCCGAACGGTCGTACCGCCAGCGCCCGCCAGTTCGTCCGCCCGCCCGAGGAGCGCCATGGCCGAACGCCAGGCTGCGGCACCCGAAGCCCGGTTGCTGGTCGTCGACGACGAACCGAACATCGTCGAGTTGCTCGACACCAGCCTCAGCTACGCCGGCTTCGAGGTCGTGACCGCGACCACCGGACGGGAGGCCGTGGCGGCTACCAGCGAGTTCACGCCGGATCTGATCGTTCTGGACGTGATGCTGCCGGACATGGACGGGTTCGAGGTCCTGCGCCTCCTCCGCGGCACGGGCGCGAAGATCCCTGTTCTGTTCCTGACCGCCCGCGACGGCACGGACGACAAGATCAGCGGCCTGACGCTCGGCGCCGACGACTACGTCACCAAGCCGTTCAGCCTCGGCGAGGTCCTGGCGCGGGTCCGCGCGGTGCTCCGGCGGACGGCGGAGGCGCCGGTGGCCGTCCTCGAGCGGGCGAGCGGTGACACGTCGGCGCGGTCGACGTTCGCGGACATCGAGGTCGACCGGGAGACCCATGAGGTCTGGAAGGCCGGCAAGCAGGTGACGCTGTCGCCGACCGAGTTCCGTCTCCTCCAGTACTTCCTCGACAACCCCGGCAAGGCCCTGTCGAAGGCGACGATCCTCGATCACGTCTGGCATTACGACTTCGGGCGCGACTCGAACATCGTCGAGTCGTACGTTTCGTACCTACGCAAGAAAGTCGACACCACCCAGCCGCGGTTGATCCATACGATCCGCGGTGTCGGATACGCGCTGCGAGTGCCACGGAGTTGACCATGGACGCCGACGACGACGTCGAGTCCGGCACTCCCGGGCGTGAGCCACGGCCCTCGGGTGCTACCAGCCGGGGCCGGGGCAGGGTCCAGGGCGTGCTGGCCGCTGCGAAGGCGGCACCCGACCTGCTGCCGCTCGGCGTCAAGTTGGTCGCGGCGCTGGTCACCCTGCTCTCGATCGCGCTGGTCGTCACCGGCATCACGGGAACGGTCGCGCTGCGCGGGTACCTCATCGACCGCCTCGACCACCAGATCCGGGGCATCGCCGGCCGGTACAGCCACAACCCGCCGGACCCGTCGAGCGGGGGCGTGAACAACGACAGGGACGAGGACGAGACCAGCATCTTCCTCCGCTACCAGCCGCCCGACGACGAGCCGGTCGTCCGGCTGAGCCGGCCCAGCGGGAGCAACCAGACCCCGCCCGAGCTGCCCACCTTGGACGCCGCGACCGTCGAGCGGCTCGACGAGAACATCTTCACCGCCGAGCCCACCGGCGCCGGCCACCACTGGCGCGTCCTGGTCCGCCACCTGTCCGACGACGACGGGGAGGACGGGGGCACGCTCGTCCTCGCGATCAGCTTCGACGAGATCGACGACACCGTCACGCGGCTGATCATGATCGACGCCGGTACCGGAGCGGTGACGCTGTTCGCCCTGGCCGGCCTCGGCTGGGCGATGGTGCGGTCGAGTCTCCGCCGGCTCCGCGAGGTGGAGACGATCGCCGCCGCCATCGCCGACGGCGACATGGGCCAGCGCGTCCGACCAGGGGCTGAACGCACCGAGGTCGGACGCCTGGCGAAGGCGCTGAACTCGATGCTCGAACAGATCGAGACGGCGTTCGCCGCGCGGGAGGCGTCCGAGGCGAGTGCCCGGGCGTCCGAGGAGCGCATGCGCCGCTTCGTCGCGGACGCGAGTCACGAACTCCGCACGCCGCTGACCTCGATCCGCGGGTTCGCCGAGCTGTACCGGCAGGGCGCGGTCCCCGACGACCGGGTCGCCGTCGATCGGGTGATGGAGAAGATCGAAGCCGAGGCGCTCCGGATGGGGCTGCTCGTCGACGACCTGATGCTGCTGGCACGCCTGGACCAGCAGCGTCCGATCGAGCTCCGGCCGGTCGACCTGCTGCCGCTCGCCGTCGACGCGGTGGAGGGGGCGCGGATCGTCACGTCCACGCATCCCATCTCGCTGCGGGTCGACAGCGACGTGCCGCTGACCGTGGTCGGGGACGGTCCGCGGCTCCGCCAGGTGCTGGACAACCTGCTGTCCAACGCCACCATCCACACTCCGCCCGGCACGCCGGTGGAGGTCCGGCTCGGAGTCGAGGGCACCCACGCCGTCGTGGCCGTGGTCGACTCCGGCCCCGGCCTCGCCCCGGACCAGGCCGAGCGGGTGTTCGAACGGTTCTACCGGACGGATCCGGCGCGCGGCCGTGCGCACGGAGGGTCCGGGCTCGGGCTCTCGATCGTCGCGGCGCTGGTGGCGGCGCACGGCGGCAGGGTGCGGGTCGAGACCGCTCCCGGTCAGGGCGCGAGCTTCCAGGTGCAGCTGCCGCTGGAGGGCACGACGACCCCCGTCGGGACGGCCGCGGACGCGAACCCGGCGGCGAACGGTGCGCTGGCCTCGGGCACGAGCGGGTAGGGCCGTCAGTTCACCGCGTCCATCCGGCTCCACTGCTCGGACGTGAGCCCGACCGACCGCGCGCCCATCGCCTCGTCGAGCTGCGCCGGGGTGCTGACCCCGATGATCGGCGAGACACCGCCGGCCAGCAGCCACGCGAGAACCAGCTGGTTCGGCGTCGCCCCGGTCTCGGCTGCCGCCTCGGCGAGCGCCGCCAGCCGACGGTCCGTGCCGGGGTGCCGGTAGATCTCCGGAACCGGCCGGTCGTTCCGCGCGTACGCGCCGCTGAGCTGCGAGGTGTACGCCCAGAGCGTCAGCTCCGGGTCGGTGCGGACGTAGTCCAGGTCGCCGTCGTTGGCCAGCTGGTGCCCGGCGTCCGGCACCACGGCGTTCGGCCGGGCCTGGAGATAGGTGTACCGGAGCTGCAGCGCGGTGTAGCCCGCCAGGCCACGGTTCGCCGCGATCTGCCGCGCCCGCTCGACCCGCCAGGCCGCGTGGTTGGACGCGCCGAGCCGCGCGACCAGGCCGTTCTTCACGAGCTCCCCGAACGCCTCGACGCTCTCCTCCTGCGGCACGGTCCGGTCGTCCGCGTGCGCCCAGTAGAGGTCGACGCGATCGGTCCGGAGCCGGCGCAGGCTGTGCTCGATCGCCGAGCGGATGGCCGGTGCAGACAGGCCCTCGGCCGACTCCGGCCATCGGCCGGGCACGGTCGGTTGCTGTCGCATCTTCGTGCTGAGCTTGATTCGGTCCCGGACGCCGGGCCGGCGGGCGAACCAGCGACCGAGCAGCTCCTCGGACTGGCCGCCGACCTGGCTCGGGTCCAGCCAGAACGCGTAACAGTTCGCGGTATCGATCCACTCGCCACCTGCGTCGACGAAGCGGTCGAGAAGATCGAACGACGTGGCCTCGTCCTGCTTGGTGCCGAAGTTCATCGCACCGAGCACCAGCTGGGGCGTGTTGTCGTGCGCGGTCTGCGCGCTCATCGTCGTTCCTTTCCGGCGGGGATCGTGCGGCCCCGTCCGTGGCTCCTACCGTTCCCGCTGGAGTGCACTCCAGGTCAAGGCGCGAATTGACGAGCGCGCCCGGGCCGCGCGGGGCAGGCTGGAGGAATGCAGCGCTACTCCCCGAGCCAGGTCGCCGAGATGACCGGGTTCAGCCTCGACACCCTGCGCTATTACGACAAGATCGGCCTGCTCGACGAGCTCGCCCGGACGCCGGGCGGTCAGCGGATCTTCACCGAGGACGACGTCGCCTGGCTGGGCATCTTGCGGTGCCTGCGCGATACCGGCATGCCGATCGCCCAGATGCAACGCTACGCCCGGCTCGCCCGCGACGGCGACGAGACGCTCGCCGAGCGGATCGCCGTGCTGGAAGAGCACGACCGCGCGGTCGAGGAGCAGATCGCTCGCCTCCGGGCCCAGCAGGCGCACATCCGCAGCAAGGTCGACTACTACCGGTCGGAGCTCGCCGCGCGGCAGCCGGCGGACGCCCAAGCCACCGCCTGATCGCCCCGCTGGACGAACCGCGGATCAGGACGGGCCTGATCCGCGGTCCGCTCGCCCGGAGGCTCAGGGAGTGGCGGGCTCGCCCGGATCCGCGACGCCCACGGTCACGGAGCTGAGGCACAGGCCCGCGCTCTTCGGCACGTTGTCGAACGTGACCCACGCGGCGGGGCCTTGCACCTTGACCCAGAGCGTGTGCGTCCCCTGTTCGAACGTGATCTTCTTGCCGCGGGTGTTCGCCGAATTGAACACCGCGGTGGTGGTCTGCTTCGCGGTGTACTGCAGCTCCGCGTACCACCACCAGTTGAACAATTCCTTGTCCAGGAAGATCGGGAACCGCTTCCCGCTCACCCGGTAGCCGCAGTTCTTCGTGGTGCCCGCGGGGGCGCGCGCCGACGTGACCCGGGCGCGCGAGAGCTGGCCGCTCGGATCGAGGACGTACAGATCGTCGCTGACGTCGGGGTCGGGGTTGATCGGGAGGTTGAGCGGCGCCATCAGCCGGGACGGGAAGTTGGTGGGGTTGAGCACGCCCCACGCGACCTTCTCCGGCACCGCGCCGTTGTAGAGGTCGATCGGGCGCCCCATCGCCCGGATGGACTGCTCGGCGTTCGCCACGTAGTCCTTGGCCGGGTTGGCGTGCCAGCGGTTGCTGTACTTCACGATCGAGACCAGGCTGCTCACGAACAGTGCAACCACCAGCGGCAGGACCAGCGCATTCGCGTTCGGGAAGGCCAGCTTGGTGCCGCCCACCACGGGCGGCCACTCGATACCCGACCGTTGTGGCCAGCTGGCTGCCCATGCTGGTGGGCCGAGCAGCGCGAGCGTCAGCGCGACCGCGGCGATCGGCACCAGATCGGTGAAGTAGCGGTACTCCATCGCGGCGCCGGAGCCGAGCTGGAGCCGCCCGACCGCGAGAACCAGGACGTCGAACAGCAGCGTGCCGCCGAAGAACACCCACGCCTGCCAGGCCAGCGGGCGCCGGTACACGGTCACCGCGACCACCGCGAGGATGATCACGACCGAGATGATCCGCAGGGCGATCGGCGGGTTCGCGCTGGCGTCCACCGCGCCGATCGCCTTCCACGACCAGGGGCCGCCGAGCAGACCGGCGGGCACCGAGTTCGTCGCGGCGTTGCCGAGCAGCCCACCGAGGTCGACCGCCGAGTCGCCGCGGCGGTCGAGCGGCCGGGTCAGGTACACCCCGGCGTAGATCACGCCGAGGACAACGAACGCCAGCCACTGCCGCTTGTAGCGGAACAGCGCCGCCTTGAAGCGGTCCGGCAGGTCCGAGTGCGGCTGCAGGATGATCGTGAAGACGAACACCAGGGGGACGACGAGCGCGGCCTTCTCGTAGAACGGCAGCGCCAGCGCGGCGGTGAGCACCGCGATCGCGGCGTAGCGGGCCTTGCCCGTGCGGAGGTACGCGAGCTGGGCGAGCAGTGCGCCGGGGATCGCGATCAGCATCGCGAGCTGGTTGATCGAGACCGCCCACCAGAGCGTCGCGGGCAGCGTGATCGGGGAGATCAGCACGATCGCCAGCGGGATCAGCGCGACCAGACGGGGACCGGCCAGGCGCCGGATCAGCATCCACGTCAGGATGAAGCTGACCGCCATCAACGCCAGGTCGACGCTGGCCGCGAGCCGGTAGTCCAGCGGGGAGATCGTCGTCTCGGCCCAGACCATCAGGTAGGCGCCGGGCATGAAGTGCGAGTTGTACGGCGTCATCAGGAGGTCGGCGCCGAGGCCCTTCTCGGCGGCCAGCCGGGCGAACGTGAAGTCGTCGAGGCTGAAGTAACCGCCCCAGGCAGCCCAGGCGCGGATCAGCAGCTCGGTGACGATGAGCGTGATCGCGGCGACGTCGACGAATCTCCCCGACGGACCGGGGGTGTCCGCGGGAGTTCCGGCGTCCTCTCGGGTGGCGGGCGCCGGTGCCGTCGCGGTCATCGTGGTAGCCCTCGCTGACGTGGCCGACGGGGTGGCGCCAGCGGCCGGCTTCGCGGTCGTCCGTGCCGCCGAGGCGTCGGCCGCAGCCGCCGCCCGGGTGTCGGGAGCCGTGTCCCGGGCCGGAGTGGTCCGCGCCGCCGGAGGCGGGGTTGGCTGCGAGGCATTGGGAGGCGCGGACCGCGCGGCCGGTTGCCGGGTGGGGGCTGCAGTGGACGCGGGTGGCTTCGCCGGGCCCGGCGGACGGACCGACAGCGGAGAGAGCCCGTTGACCTCGCCCGCGTGTGCGGGCGGCTCGGCGGCCGACGACGTCGCCGGCGCACCGGAGGTCGCTCGTGGCGGCGTCGGGGGCGGCGTGGGCTCGGATCGCGGAGCGGGCTCCGGCCGCGGGGGCCGCGGGCCGGCGTCGCGCGGCCGGGGCACCTCGGGCGGGAGGAACTCCCGGTCGGGCGACGAAGGGCCGGGTGACGAGGGGCCGGGTGACGAGGGGCCGGGTGACGAGGGGCCGGGTGACGAGGGGCCGGGTGACGAGGGGCCGGGTGACGAGGGGCCGGGTGACGAGGGGCCGGGTGACGAGGGGCCGGGTGACGAGGGGCCGGGTGACGAGGGCCCGGTGACCGAAGGACCGGATACCGCGGGGCTGGGCGCTGCAGCGCTGGGTTTCGCAGGGCTGGAGGCCGCGGGGCGTGACGACGGGCGCGGCGTGGGCGCCTCGGCGGAGCCCGCACCGACCGGTTCGGGCGCCGACCCGGCCGAGACGTCATCGGCCGCGACCGGCGTCTCCCACCACGGCTCCGGCGCCGGCTCGCTGATCGGCGGGCCCTGCGCGTAGCGGGCGCGCTCGGACGCCGCCCAGCTCGGTTCCTCGCGTGGACCGGCCCAGTCGTCGCTCGGCCGGCGCTGGCCCGGGACGTCGGAGTTCGGCTCAGACATGCAGCACACCCAGCCCGAACAGCACCAACCACGCTCCACCGAGTGCCAGCAGCACCTTGTCCCGTAACACGATCTCCTCCGGCTCACCGGTGTGCCCGCGGTCGATGTCCCGGGCGTACTTCAACAACCCCAACACCAGGGGGGCGATCGACAGCGACGTCCACGGCGCCGTCGTCTCGCCGGCCCGGTCGTCCGCGACCTCGAACGCCCACAGGCAGTACGCGGCGATCACCACGCCCGCCGAGGTGCTCCAGACGAACCGCAGGTAACTGGCCGAGTACTCACGCAGCGACGGACGCGTGCCCTGGTCGTCGCCGAGCGTCACGATCTCCGAGTACCGCTTGCCGGCCACCATGAACAGGCTTCCGAACGCGGCCACGATCAGGAACCACCGCGACAGCGGGATGTCCGCGGCCAGACCCCCGGCCATCGATCGCAGCAGGAACCCCGCGGCGACCAGCGCCAGGTCGACGACCGGCTCGTGCTTCAGCCAGTTGCTGTAGAGCGTCGTGCAGACCACGTAGACGCCGACGCAGATCGCCAGCTCGCCGTAGCCCAGGAGCGCCGGGACGCTGACCGCGCTCAGCAGCAACACGACGCCGGCCACGTACGCGAGCGAGAGCGGCACGTCACCCCGGGCGATCGGCCGACGGCGCTTGCTCGGGTGGGCGCGGTCGCGCTCGATGTCGCGCGCGTCGTTGATCAGGTAACCGCCGGCGGACGCGGCCACGAACGCCGCGAGCGCGACCATCGTGTCGACGAGAACCGACAGGTCCCAGAGCCGTCCGGCCGCGAGCGGCGCGGCGAACACCAGGACGTTCTTGATCCACTGTCGCGGGCGGAGCGACTGCGCGAACGCCCAACTCCGGCGTCCGAGCCGTAGCCCGCTCGTCGGCGGGCCGGGTGCGTCGGTCTCCGTCACTTCCACCGCGTCGGCCGCAGCGTCCGCGTCGGCGGGCGCCAGTGCGACGGCGCCGGGGGGACGGGACGTTTCCGTCACGGCAGCGGCGTCGCTCGATCTGGTGACTTCCGGATCGGCCGGCGTGCCGCCCTCGGCACCCGCGGCCGTGGCCGTCTCCCTCACTCGTACTCCTTCGCCGCCGACCGCGGTCGGAATCCGGAACCCAGCGGATACACCGGAAGTACGGGCAGCGTGTGGGCCACGTTGCCGTTCCGTGATGGTAAGCGAATTGCGTGGTGCGCCTTGGTTGTTCTGCCTGATTTCTCAGGGCTCCGTCGCCATTACCCGTCGTGTTCGGCGCACGCGCCGGAGCCGGGCGTCAGACCGGGAGCTTCCGGAAGAGCGGACGCGGGACGTGACGCAGTGCGCTCATCACGAACCGCATCGCTCCGGGCACCCAGATCGTCTCCTTGCGACGGCGCAGGCCCTGGACGATCGCGTCCGCGACCTGCTCCGGAGTGGTCGAGAGTGGAGCTGGCTCCAGGTGCGCGGTCATCTTCGTCCGGACGAAGCCCGGGCGGACGACCAGCACGTGGACGCCGGTGCCCTGCAAGGCGTCGCCCAACCCGGTCGCGAACGCATCCAGCCCCGCTTTGGAGGAGCCGTAAACGAAGTTCGCCTTCCGGGGGCGCTCGCCGGCGACGCTGGAGAGCACGACGATCGCGCCGTGCCCCTGCCGCTGCATGGCCTGCGAGACCGGCACGGTCACCGACAGCGCGCCGACGTAGTTCGTCGCCGCGATCTTGACCGCGTGGGTTCCACTGCGCTCCGCCTCGGACTGGTCTCCCAGGACGCCGAACGCGACGACGGCGAGGTCGATGTCCTCGACGAACGCCTTCTCCACCACGGTCGGGTGGGAGTCGGCGTCCTCGGCATCGAACGGGACGACGTCGACCTGCGCACCGGCGGCCCGCAGTTCGTCGGCGGCCTCGTCCAGCCGGTGCGACGGGCGGCCGGCCAGCACGACTCGGCGGCAGCGGTCGGCGATCAGCTTGTGCGCGAGCGCCAACCCGATCTCCGAGGTACCACCGAGCAGCAGCAGGGACTGCGGCGAGCCCAGGGCGTTGATCACAGGTCCAGCCTCCTCGACAGATCGGACGCGAAAGTACCCGCCGGGTCGAGCCGGGAGCGGACGTCTCGCCACTCGTCCAGCCGGGGGTACATCGCGGGTAGCAGTTCCGGCCGCAGCCGTGAGTCCTTCGCCAGGTAGATCCGGCCCCCGGCACCGACGACCAGCTCGTCCAGGTCGTCCAGCAGCCGCGCCAAGCCGGACATGTTCGTCGGCAGGTCGAGCGCGAGCGTCCAGCCGGGACTGGGGAACGAGAGCGGGCCCGGGTTCCCGGCTCCGAACCGCTTGAGCACGGCGAGGAACGCGGGGGAGCCGGCGGCGCTCAGCCGGTCGACGGCGGTCCGGACGACGTCCTCCGCGCCGTACGGGACCGTGAACTGGTACTGCACCAGGCCGGGGCGGCCGTAGATCCGGTTCCAGCGGTCGACCAGGTCGAGCGGGTGGAAGAACGCGGCGATGCTCTGCAGCTGGCCGCGCTTGTCGGCCGGGGCTTTGCGGTACCAGAGCTCGTTGAACGCGGCGACCGTCGCTTTGTTCAGCAGCCCTGGCGGGACGATGCCGGCCGGCATCGACGCCAGCGGGTGCGGGCTGAACGCGAACGGCTCCACGCGCTTCCGGCGTGGGAGCTGGTCGAGCCGCGCGTGGTCCCCGCGGGTGATCACCGAGCGACCCATCCGGGCGCCACGGGCCAGCAGGTCGATCCAGGCGACCGAGTAGCGGTACCGGTCGTCGGTGGTCGCGAGGCGGTCGAGCAACGCGTCGAGATTGGCGGCTCGCTCGGTGTCCACCGACATCAAGCTGGTCTCGACCGGCAGCAGCTGGATCGTGGCGGCGAGCACGATCCCGGTCAGGCCCATGCCGCCCGCGGTCGCCCAGAACACGTCCGGGTCGTCGTCGGGCGTCACGGTGCGGACCTCGCCCGAGGCGAGCAGCAGGTCGATACTCCGTACGTGCTGGGCGAACGTGCCCTCCACGTGGTGGTTCTTCCCGTGGATGTCGGCGCCGATCGCGCCGCCGACGGTCACGTACCGGGTGCCGGGGGTGACCGGGACGAACCACCCGAACGGCAGCACCTGACGCATCAGCGTGTGCAGGCTCAGTCCGGCCTCGACGTCGATGACACCGGCCTCGACGTCGAACCGGCGCACCCGGGTACAGCCGGTGAGGTCGACGACGAGGCCGCCGGCATTCTGAGCCGCGTCGCCGTAGCTGCGGCCCAGGCCTCGGGGGAGGACGCCCCTGGCCGGGGCGTCGCCGACTGCCTTGACCACCTCGTCGAGAGACGCGGGAGACATCACGTCCGCTGCGGTCGGGGCGGTGGAGCCCCAACCGGCCAGTAGTCGCCGCTCAGTAGTCACCGGGCCACCCTGCCACATCCCTACTGTCCAGTAGGGGGCGATCCGCCGAAGCGGTGTGCACTTAGGCCACCTATGGCTCGCCCAAGCGCACACCGCCTCGGTCAGAAGGGGTACTGGGCCGGGGTCGAGCGGAGGGTGATCCACTGGGTTTCGGTGAACGCCTCCAGGTTGGCGCGGGCGCCGCCGTGGCGGGAGCCCGTGCCGGACTCGCCGACACCGCCGAACGGGATGACCGCCTCGTCGTTCACCGTCTGGTCGTTGATGTGCACCAATCCGCTCGGCAGCTGCTCCGCGATCTCCAGCGCCCGGGCGACGTCCTTCGTCATGATTCCCAGCGACAGCCCGTACGGCGTGTCCGCGGCCAGCGCCAACGCCTCCTCGACGGTCGAGAACCGGTGCACCGGTGCCACCGGCCCGAACACCTCTTCGGCCCAGGCCGGCGCCGTCGTCGGGACGTCGGCGAGCACGGTCGGCCGGTAGAACAGCCCCTCGTACGTGCCCCCGGCCGCGAGCCGCGCCCCTTGCTCGACGCTCGCGGTCACTCGCGCGTGGATGTTGTCGCGCTGCTGGGCGTCGATCACCGGGCCGAGTGCGACCTGCGCGGTGGCCGGGTCGCCGACCGGCAGGTTGTTCGCCCGTTCGGCGAGCGCGGCGATGTAGTCGTCGGCGACGCCGGCCGCGACCAGGTGCCGCCCGGTCGTCATGCAGATCTGGCCCTGGTTGAAGAACGATCCCCACGCCGCTGCGGAGACCACCTCGGCCGGGTCGACGTCGTCCAGCACGATCATCGCCGAGTTGCCGCCCAGCTCCAGGTGGGCGCGCTTGAGATGCTTCCCGGCGAGCTCGCCGATCCGGCGCCCGGCCTTCGTCGACCCGGTGAACGCGATCACTCGCGTCGCCGGGTCGGTGATCACCGCCTCGCCGACGTCCACACCGCCCGGCAGGTAGGACAGCAACCCGGACGGCAGCCCGGCCTCCTCGAGCACCCGCACGATCGTGACGCCGCCACAGACCGCCGTTCGCGGGTCCGGCTTGAACACGACCGCGTTGCCGAGTGCCAGCGCCGGAGCGATCGCCCGGATCGCCAGGATGATCGGGACGTTGAACGGCGCGATCACACCGACGACGCCCACCGGCAGCTGTCGGGCCATGCTGAACCGGGGCAGCGCCGAGCGGAGGATCTCGCCGTACGGTGCCGAGGCCAGCGCAGCCGCCTCGTAACACTCCTGCGCGGCGGTGTCGGTCTCGAACGCGGCCCGTCCGGGGATCGCACCCCCCTCGCGGATCAGCCAGCCGTGGATCTCCTCGGCGTGCGCAGTGAAGAGGTCACCGGCCCGTCGCAGGACGGCGGCCCGCTCGACGTACGGCAGCGCGGCCCAGGTCTTCTGGGCCTCGACGGCCGAAGCGGCAGCCCGCCGGACGTCGGCAGGCGACGCACGGCCGACCAGGGCGAGCTCCTTGCCGGTCGCCGGCTCCACGGAGGGCGCCGGGTCCGCGTCACCGGCCATCCACCCGTCGAGGTAGATCTTGCCTTCCCAGACCGCACTGTCCAGCAGACCCATGGTGTCCATCTCCTTCGACGGTCGAGCGGTGAGTCGTAGGCGCATGCCACCGGACACGCGGGAAAGGTGTCCAGAGGTGTTTCCGGTATTCGGACGCACTCTTCGTCAGAAGTACGCCCAGGTGGGGCAGGAGTCACGCCTGCCGTTCCACCGGGTGGACCGCTCTTCGTGTAGTACCCGCGTTCCGTGGGAAGCAGTTGGCGCATGGAGCACTTCACGATCGCCACCGTCGCCGAAAAGAGCCCCGACTTCCGCCGGGTGCTGTGGACCGGCGAACACAGCCAACTCGTCATCATGACCATTCCGCCGGGCGGGGAGATCGGCGAGGAGGTCCACCCGGACACCGATCAGATCCTCACGTTCGTGAGCGGCGTGGGAGAGGCGTGCGTCTCCGGCCAGACCCGGAAGGTCGCCCAGGGTGACCTCGTCGTCGTTCCCGCCGGCCGCAAGCACAACTTCGTCAACACCGGGCCGAACCCGCTGGTGCTCTACACGGTCTACGGGCCGCCGGAGCACGCCGAGGGTGCCGTGCACAAGACGAAGGAAGAAGCCGACGCGCTGGAAGAGGCCGGCAAGGACGAACCGCCGACCTCGTAGCGGAGCTAGGCCGTGTTTCAAAGGCCAGCAACCCGCCGTGGCCGAGGCCCAGACGACGACTGGCGGCGTTGTCGGCCCGTCCGGAGACAAAAACGGCATCCGGACGAACCTCCGCCTTGCCGGACCGCCGCCTGGACCGCGCCCACGGCGGCCTGAACCTTTGAAACGCGGCCTAGCCGCCCCCGCGCCGACTCGGCGCTCACCAACCTCGGAGCGTAGCTGCGAGATACGTCACAGTGATCGAACAAACCCGAGGCCGCGCGGGGTGGCTGGGGCATACGAACGTGAACGGGGTGTTTCCCGAGGCTCATCGGCCATAGAGTCGCGATTCAACTGTCGTCAGACGTTCTCGACCGGACTGCCACCCGGTCGGCACGGAGGACGGGGAGAGCGATGCGTCGCGGCTGGCTCACCGGGGTGGTCGTCCTCAGCGTGGCCTTTCAGGTCGCGCTCGTGTTGCTGCCCACCGGCGCGGTGCACGTCGAGAGCATCGGGTTACTCCTGGTGACAGCATGGGCCACCCGACATTTCGCGCGACGGGCCCGTGAGCTGACCGGCGCCCAGCGGCGTTGGCGGATGCTGAGCGTCGTCGCCTTGGTCTTCTGGGCGTTGGCGCTCACCGGTAACGAAGTCGGCCTGGCGGTCGGGGCGTCGCTGGGTGTCCGGATGGGCACGCTCGCGTTCTTCGCTCAGCTGGCGCTGGCGTGTGCGGTGGTCACGCTCCTGATGGTTCCGGGGCTCCGACTGACCCGCTCGTCGACGGCGAGGATGCTCATCGACGGGGCGGCGGTCGGCCTGTCGCTGGCCAGCCTCGCCTGGGCCGCACTGTTCGGAGTGGACCCCGCGGTCGACCTGGACGCACCCGGTGCGCTGGCGCTGATCACGCTCTCCGGGTCGTTGCTCGTGCTGCTGTCGGCGGCACTGCCGATCATGCTCGGCCGCAGCCACAACGGGCCGACGTCGCTGGGCTCGTTCGCCGGTGGCATCGCGGTGATGGCGTGCGGTGCGCTGGCCGCGGGTTTTGCGGCGCTCGCCGGTGACCCGGCGCCGGAGGCCGTCGCCGGTGGAGCCCTGTTCCTGGGGACCGCGCTGATCGGCCGGGCGGCGCTGTTGCCGATGCCGACGTTCGTCCGCCGCGCGTCCTGGGACTACCCGACGACGCTGGCACAGGCGCTGCCGTACCTGGTGCTGCTGGCGCTGGCCCTGATCGCCGCGGTGCACCAGGCGCTGGTGCGCGAGATCAACCCGGTGCTGACCGGAATGCTGTTCACGCTCGCGGTCGCGGTGCTGACCCGGCAGTTCCTCTCGCTGCAGCGGAACGCCCGGCTGGCCGCGGAGCTGACCCGCCAGCGGGCGCAACTGGCCTACCAGGCGTTCCACGACCCCCTGACCGGGCTGGCGAATCGAACGCTGTTCGCCGAGCGTCTCGACGCGGCGCTGGCGGCGGGGCGGGCACCGTCGGTGCTGCTGGTCGACCTGGACGGGTTCAAGGCGGTGAACGACTCGCGCGGGCACGCCGCCGGTGACCAGTTGCTGGTCACGGTGGCGCGGCGGCTGCGGGCGTCGGTCGGCAGCGCGGACACCGTCGCCAGGATGGGCGGCGACGAGTTCGCGGTCCTGGTCCCCGGCACCGACACGTCGACGGATCCGCGGGAGGTCGCCGAGACGATCCTCGGCCGGGTCGCGCGGCCGGTGACGCTCGGCGAGGCCACGGTCGGGCTGCGCGTCAGCGTCGGAGTGGCCACCGCACAGCCCGGCTCGTCCGCGGACGCCGTGCTCCGCGACGCCGACCTCGCCCTCTACCGCGCGAAACAGGAGGGAAAGAACCGCTACCGAGTCGCCGACAGCGAACTCGCGCAGCGGTCGCTCGACCGGTACCGCCTGGAGGAGGAGTTGCGCTCCGGTGTGCGCCAGGACGAGTTCGAGGTGCTCTACCGGCCGGTCGTCGAGTCGGCGTCGGAGCGGATCGTCGGAGCCGAGGCCGTTCTGCGGTGGCACCACCGCGAGCGTGGGCTGCTCGACCGGGCGGAGTTCGAGGACGCCGCGATCGCCGTCGGACTGCTCACCGCGCTCGACCGCCGAGTGCTCGAGTCCGCGTGCGCGGACGCCGCCGCGTGGGCGGACAGTGCGCCGGACCTGACCGTCACGGTGCCGATCTGCGCCGCCAGCGTCGCCGACGCCGCGCTGCTCGGCGCGGTGACCCGGTGCCTGGTCGCCGGTGGCATCCGGCCGGACGTCCTGGAACTCGCGGTTCCCTCGGCGGCGCTGGTGGCCGACGCCGCAGGGGTCGAGCCACCGTTGCGGGCGCTGGCCGGGCTGGGCGTCAACCTCGCGGTAGCCGACATCGGCGCAGGGCCCACCGAGCTCCACTCCCTGCGGACACTGCCGCTGCGGACGGCGCTACTGCACCGTTCGCTCGCTGGCGACCCGGTGCTGATCCGCGCGGTCTTCGCCCTGGTGGAGGCGCTCGGGATGCGCCCGGTGGTGACCGGCGTCGGCTCCCGCGCGCGCCTTCGGGAGTGCGGTGCGGGCCTGGCGACGTTCGGCGCTGCGGTATCCGCGGACGAGTTCGCGCTCCTCCTCCCCGGCCCCCATCGCGCCGACTCGGTGGCCTGACCTCTTCTCGGCCGAGCCGTCGCTCCTTCTGCTCAGTCGGCGGCGGTGGCGGCCGATGGGAGCGGAGAGGTTCGCATCCGGGGGGACGCATGCGGCGTGGGTGGGTAGCGGCAGCGATCGCCGTCGTCGCTTACGCGATTGTCGCCCGAGCCCTCGGGTCCTCGTTCGGCCTGATCGACGATCTCATTCTGGACGGTCTGATCCTCCTGGGGTTGGTCCGCTACCTCCGAGCCGGGCGCCGTGCGGTGGGCCGTCGCCGAACCGGCCGCCTGCTCGGGGCAACCGCGATGGGTCTCTGGCTGGTCGGGCTGGTGGTGCACACCGCCGTCGCCAGGCTCGGCGCCTCCTCGGAGCTGCAGATCGGCGTGCTCGCGGCGTGTTCGGTCCCGCCGTCGATCTGCGCGGTCGCGGCCCTGCTGGTCCTCCCGATGGCTCCACCGACCCTGCTCGGCAAGGTGCGTCTATTCTGCGACGGGGCGATCATCGCGATCTCGCTCTCCGGCGTGATCTGGCTGCTCATGGGGCAGGAGTGGTACGCCACCGCTCGGCAGGTGGGCTACGGCGCGGTGAGCGTGACGGTGCTCTGCCTGGTCCTCGTGATGGTCGTCTCGATCGCGGTCCTGCTGCTCGTCAACGGCGAGCTGACCGGCCGTTCCGCGCTCACCGGGCTCACCGTCGGCGGCGGTCTGGTCGCGACGTCGCTGGTGTTCGAGACGGCGACCGCGCTCCGCGGCGACGAATGGACGTGGGGTCACGTCGTGGCCCAGCTCGGTGCGCTCACCGTCGCGATGTCCGCCGGGCTGCCGATGCCCATGGGCGGCGGCCGCGACCGCGGGCCGACCACGTTCGCGGCGCAGGCACTGCCGTACCTGCCGCTCGTCGTCATGGCCTCGTTCGCGATGCGGGAACAGCTCCAGTACGGCCGGATGGACACCGTGGTGGTCTGGCACGGCATGGGAGTCGTGATCGCGATCCTCGCGCGCCAGTTCCTGTCACTGCGGATGACGACGTCGCTCAGCAACGAGTTGGGGGCGCAGCGCGCTCGGCTCGCCCACCAGGCGTACCACGACCCGCTCACCGGACTGGCGAACCGGACGCTGTTCAGCGACCGGCTGGCCGAGGCGCTCGCGTCCGACCGGCCGCGGCCGGCGCTGCTGCTGGTGGACCTCGACGGCTTCAAGGCGGTCAACGACACGCGTGGTCACGCCGCCGGTGATCAGCTGCTGGTCGCGGTCGCCGGACGGTTGCGGGGTGCGGTGCGCGCCACGGACACGGTTGCCCGCCTAGGCGGCGACGAGTTCGCGGTGCTGCTACCCGGCGCGGCCGGCGAAGCGGACGCCGTGGCGGTGGCCACCGTGATCCTGGAGCGGGTCAGCCAGCCGGTCTCGGTCGGCGACGGCAACCCGGTCGCGGTACGGGCGAGCGTCGGCATCGCGCTGGCCGACGACCGGTCGACCGCCGAACTGCTCCTCCGCGACGCCGACCTGGCGCTGTACGAGGCGAAGGAGACCGGTAAGAACCGGTACCGCGTCGCCGACCAGGAGTTGTCCAGCTCCTCGCTCGGTCGGCTGCAACTGGAGGAGGAGCTCCGCACCGCGCTCGACGCCGGCCAGTTCGAAGTGCATTACCAACCGATCGTCGAGCTGGCGTCCGAGCGGGTCACGGCGGTCGAGGCGCTCGTGCGGTGGCGGCACCCCACCCGGGGCTTGCTCGGCCCGGGCGCGTTCCTGGAGGCCGCCGAGTCCGCCGGGCTGCTGTCCGCGCTCGACGGGTTCGTGCTGCGATCCGCCTGCCACCAGGTCAAGATCTGGCGCGAGATGCGGCAGGACTTCGTCGTCAGCGTCAACGTCTGCGCCGCGCATCTGGTGGACGCGGGCCTCGCCGACGAGGTGGCGGCCGCACTCGCCGAGGCCGACGTACCGGCCGGCGCGCTGATGCTGGAGGTCACCGAGACCTCTCTCGTCGCCGACCTGGCGTTGGCCGCGCGGACCCTGCGCGAGCTGTCCGACCTCGGTGTGCGGATCGCGCTGGACGACTTCGGCACCGGTTACTCGTCGCTGACCTACCTGCGGACGCTGCCGATCCACGCGATCAAGATCGACCGGTCGTTCGTCCGTGACCTGGACGGGAACGCGACCGACGAGGCTGTGACCAGGGCCATCCTCGGTCTGGCCGAGACGCTCGGGCTCCGTCCGGTCGCCGAAGGGGTCGAGGGCGTCTCGCAGGCCGACCGACTGCGTGACCTGCGGTGCGGCCACGCGCAGGGATTCCTGTTCGCGAAGCCGATGCCGGCGCGGCAGCTCACCCAGCTGCTGGCGACGCCGGACCGAATGCAGCACACCGCGCGGGACGAGTCACTGGCCCCGCAGTCTTAGCGGTTCTCCTCCCACCACTCCCACCAGTCCTCCTCGTCCCAGCCTTCGGTGTCCTCCGGCCAGTCGTCGTCGCCGTCGTCCCAGCCGTCCTCGTCCGGGTCGGCGGTCTCGGTCGGCTCGGGTGCCGGAGGGTAGTACGGCTCCTGGTACTCGCCGGCGGCCGCGGACGCGCTCGGCCGGACCGGCGAAGGGCTCGCGGACGTGGGGGCGGCGCTCGGCGTGGCGGCGGCTGGGGACGGCTGCACACTGCCCTCGTCCGTGGAGCCACCGGTCAGGGCGGGCAGCGCCAGGACGAAGCCGAGGATCAGCACCGCCATCAGCGCGCCGCCGAGCAGAACCAGCTTCGAGCGGGCGTTGCGCTTCGCGGTCCGGTCGTCGAGGGCGGCGGCGTGGCGACCGCTGGTGCGACCTCCGGCGGCCAGCGCCCACTTGCTCTGCGGGCCGGCCACCTGCGGGGCACCCTCGAAGACCGGGAAGTCCATCGTCTCGGCCGGAGCCGGCCCCGGTGATGCCTCCGGGGCCGGCTCCGCAGCGTCGCCTGGACGGGGAGAGGAAACGTCCGGCCGGGCGAACGCGGCGGTCGGAGCCGCGGCGGCTGCCGCCGGCGCAGCGAGCGACTGGGCTTCACCGGGCGACGGTGCAGCGGGCGACGGTGCAGCAGGCGATGGTGCAGCGGGCGACGGTGCAGCGGGCGACGGGGTAGCAGGCGACGGTGCAGCGGGCGACGGGGCGGCGGGCGACGTGGCGTCACCGGGCGGCGGGGCTGCAGTGAAGGGCGGCGGGACAGCAGCGACGGTCGGGGCGTCGGCCGAGGACGGGGTGGGTGCCGGGGGCACCGACGGCGGGTCGGGGATTCCGGCGCGGCGCGGCGGCGCGGGAGCCTGCGGCAGCGCTGCCGTGGCGGGGTAGGCCACCGCCGTCGGCGGCCAGACCGCCGGGGGTGGTGGGAGCGGCGGTGACGTCGGCGCGCCCGGGTCGGGGACGGGTAACGAGCCCGACACCGGATTCTGCGAGAACGGCGGGGGCACCGGGGAACCTCCGAGCAGCGGCACGGTCGGCGTCGTGGACGTGCGACCGCGGTGGCGGTTCTTACCGCGCTGGCGGCTGGGCGGCTGGCCACCGTCGGCACGCTTCGCGGCCGCGGCGGCACGAGCCAGCGCGGCGGCAACGGTCGGTTCGGTGGTCAGATCGTCCGGCGTCGGGCCGGTAGCTGGAGGGTTTTCCGGCGCCATCGTTCTCCTCGGGTCCCGCTGCATCATTCCAGTGCCGTGCGGCCAGTGGCACCTGGGGGCAGCGCCGAGGTCAGCGGGACTGGGCGGGGGCTAAAAGGGGTTATATGCCGTATTCTTACGTTTCATGCGGGTGCGCTTGGCGATCAACGACCTCTTCTTCGTGCTCGACGAGAAGATGTGCGAGAAGACCCTGGAAGCGAATCTCGCGGAGGTCGGTCCGCTGACGCGGCAGGACCCCGAGGACTACATGATGAACACGCTCAGGGCGCGGCTCTCCACCGGCCACGACGCGTGGATCATCGGTCACCGGGCGCTGCCCGATCCGGCCCGACACACCCTCGACCCCTACGGCTCGCCCGGCCGCCACTGGATCCGTGCGGCAGCCGTCTACTACCTAGCCACCGTCCCCGGATAGTGCACGGCCCGCCCAGAACGGCGCTGACAGGCGAGCGCGCCTCCTTATGGCGGAAAACCCTGAGGCCACGGCGTCGGCGCGCTCGACTGCCAGCGCCGCCCTGAGCGGGCTCCAGCGCCGTAGTACATGCAAAGCCTTAGGACGCGGGGGGTAGGCGGCGGAGTTCTGGGGGCAGCATCCTCACCTGGGAGAGGCGCTCGCCGCCCAGGGGCGCGGACGGGGCTCGGCGCGCGTTCAGGGCCGCCGCCACCGGCGGGAGCTGCGTCGCCAGGTGGTAGAGCGCCTGCTCGGTGAGGATCCCCAGCTCCATCCGCCGATCGGCGTGCAGCTCCGCAGCGGTGTCGTCACCGAGCAGCGCACCCAAGCCGAACACCTGGCCCGGCCCGAGCTCGGCGACCTGCACCGAGCGGCCGGCCGGGTCCGGGGCGAACACCCGGCCCTGCCCCCGCACCACGACCGCGAGCTGTCCGCTCCGCGCAGGCAGCGCGTCCCCGCGCTCCAGCCGAATCTCCCGGAGCGTCTCGGCCGCGACGCGCAGCCCGGCGGCGTCCAGACCCGCGAAGAACGGGACCTGAGCCAGCGCGCCCGCCGGATCCGCGATGTCGCCGGAGGTCTCCGACGGCCGCGGCAGACCGTTCTGCTCGGCCCACAGGTCGGCGTAGACGCCGCCCAGCGCGACCAACTCGTCGTGCCGGCCCTGCTCGACGACCTGACCGCTCTCGAGCACGTAGATCTGGTCGTAGTCGACGATCGACGTCAACCGGTGCGTCACCGCGATCAACGTCCGGCCGCTGCTCACCGACTCCAGCGTCTCGGCGACCAGCCGCTCGGTGCGGGGGTCGAGCGCGGACGTCGCCTCGTCGAGCAGGAGCACCGCCGGATCGCGCAGCAGCGCCCTGGCCAGCGCGAGCCGCTGCCGCTGCCCGCCGGACAGCCGCACGCCGCGCTCGCCGACGGGGGTGTCGTAGCCCCGAGGCAGCGTCGTGATGTATTCGTGCAGCTGAGCGGCGCGCGCCGCCTTCTCGATCTCCTCCGGTGAGGCGCCAAGCCGCCCCAGGCCGATGTTGTCGCGCAGCGTCCCGTCGAACAGGAACGTCTCCTGGAACACGACGCCGAGCTGACCGCGCAGCGAGGCGAGCGTGGCCCCCCGGATGTCGCGGCCGTCGAAGAGCACCGCGCCTCGGTCCGGGTCGTAGAAGCGCATCATCAGCTGCAGCGTCGAAGACTTCCCGGCGCCGGTGGGGCCGACGAACGCGACCTTCGTGCCCGCCGGAATCGTGACGTCGATGCCGCGCAGCGTGGGCCGGTCGCCGTCGTAGGAGAACGAGAGGTCCGCCAGGCGGATCTCCCGCCGCAGCGGCGGCAGCGGAGTGGCCTGCGGGTGGTCGTCGATGTCCGGCTTCGCGCCGAGGATCTCGTTGACCCGCTGCAGCGCACCGGTCGACGTCTGGATCTGCTGCCCGATCCCGGTCAGCGCGGTCACCGGGCCGACCACTGTCGAGATCTGGGTGATCGCCGCGACGAACGCACCGACGGACAGGTTTCCCTCGATCACGAGGTAGCTGCCGACCAGGAGCGTGACCAGCCGCAACGTCGTGACCACGGCGTCCACCGAGAGGTCGAACAGGCCGCTGAAGAGCTGGAGCGACAGTTGGCGGGTGAACAACCGGTCGGACTGCCGCTTGAACCGGCGCCGCTCCTCGTTCTCCAGACCGAAGGCCTGGACCACCGCGTGCGCCTGGTAGCTCTCGGCCGCTACCGAGACCAGCCCGCCGACGTTCTCCTGCACCGCTTTGCTGCGTTTGAGCGCCGGCCCGTCCAAGCGCCGGTAGATGAACGCGACGATCGGCGCGCCGGTGAGCACGATCAGCCCGAGGATCCAGTTCAGGGTGAGCAGGACCCCGGCGGACACGATCAGCGTCAGCGTCTGGAACAGGCCGTCCCGGACGGTGTTCGACAGCCCCTGCTCCAGTTGGCCGACGTCGGACAGCAGCCGGGACAGGATGTCGCCCTGTTTCCGTGCCGAGTACCAGCGGGCCGACAGCGACTGCAGCCCGCTGAACATCTGGGTGCGTAATTCGCGGACGATCGACGAGCTGACGAACGCCGAGACGTAGTTGCGCCGCAACTCGGCCAGCAGGCCCACCGCGAACGTGGCGGCGAGCAGACCGACGATGCGGATGACGGTGTCGAAGTCGGCGGTGCCCTGGGTGAGCTCGTTGACCAGCCGGGAGAACGCGAACGGGAACACCGCGACGAAGCCGAGCTCGAGCAGCAGGTAGAAGCCGATCTCGATCTCGCGCCGGAGGTACGGCCGGATGTAGCGCCCGGCCAGCCGCAGGAACGCGGTGATCCGGACCTTCTCCTCCTCGCCCTCCAGCGTGCGGAGCCACTGCTCCTCCAGACCGGCGAGCCCGGTGCCGTAGACCTCCTGCACGGTCAGGTCGGTCTGGCCGGGGCGGGACGTGGTGAAGACCTTCAGGAGGTCGGCCTCGCTGCCCCGCTCCAGCAGGAACCGGACGAACGACAGCGCCATCAGCGTCCGCAGCTCGCCCTCGGCCCGGACCAGCGGCGGCAGGCCGTGCTCCTCATCGATGTCGGCGAGGTAGGCGTCGGCCGACGGCACGCCGCACAGATGCAGGCCGTAGCCCTCGATCAGCAGCTCGACGTCGCGGGCGGCAGGCAGCGCGGCGCCGAAGAACAGCGCGAGCGGGCGCTCCGGCGGCTCCGGCGGCGATTCAGCGGTGACGACCACGAAGATCTCACCGCGGGCGGCGTCGACGACCGTGCCGGACGTCAGGATCATGCCCGGGTCGTCCGGGTCCGGGAACGGGTCGACCAGGCAGATCTGCGGCTTCACGCCCCAGGGCTCGGAGCCGAGGCCGGCCAGTCGCTTGCGGGCGCGCTTGACCGCGGCGGCGTAGCCGTTCGCGGCCGCCTCACCCGCACTGCCCGGCCGGTACCGCAGGACCGCGGCGTCGGTCTCCTTGGCGACCATCTCCTCGAGCGCGGGCCGGACCGGCAGCAGCGGCTGACCGGTCTGGAACGCGGACCCCTCGGCAGCCGCCCCGTCGTAGCGCGGGGAGCTGTCCGGGGGAGGAGTGACCACCGCACGCCCGGCCACCGGCACCTGCGCCGAACCCAGCGCCGGAGGCTTCGGGGAGAACGAGCCGACCGCGGCGGAACCGACCGCAGGCTGGACCGGCGCGGGCACCTGCGCACGCCCGGCCGCGGGCGCGGCTGCTCCACGGTCCGCCGGCTCGTCCCGCGGCGCGCTCGCCGCTCCGGCGGCTCCCGCGCCGGGTTGCGGACCGGCCACCCGTGCGCTTCCGAGCGCCGGTGCGCCGCCACCTCCGGGAGGCGCCTCGGCGGGCGCGCCGGGCAAACCCGTGTCCGTCGGCGCCTCGTCCAGCGGTCCGATCACCGCGATCCGGACGTCGCCGAGCCCGACGACGTCGCCCGGCTCCAGCAGCGTCTCCGCCTGGATCGCGACGCCGTTGACCGTGGTCCCGTTCGTACTTCCGAGGTCGCGGACGGTCAGGAAGTCTTCGACGCTGGTGAGCGCGGCGTGCCGACGGGACGTCTCCGGGTCGGAGAGCAGGATGCCGGACGCGTCCCGGCCCACCTCCACGACACCGTCGATGACCGCCGTTCGTGCCGCGAGTCCGCTCTCGCGGACCTCGACGAGCTGCGCCATCCGCTCACCCACCCAGCCGCAGCACGACCGAGCGCGCCCGCGCTCCGGCGATCACGTTGCCCTTGCGTTCGTACCGGTCCAGCGCCTCGGACGCCGTCATCCGCGCACCGATCGGATCTCCCAAGAGCTCCAGCACCTCCGCCAGGTCGAGCAGGGCGTCCGCCTCCACCGTGGACAGCCCGGTGCCCCGGACCGCGTTCACCGCCGACCTGGCCGCGGTCACCGCCTGCTCCACCCGGCCCAGCCGGGCCAGCGCCTTTCCGCGGGCGGCCCGCGCGGTGGCCTGCGCGACGACCTCGTCGCTCGGGGCGGCGCGCTCGGCGTCACTGGCCAGCTGTGCCGACTCGGCGAGCACGCCCTGGGAGTACCGGGCCTGCGCGAGCAGCGCGAGCAGGTTCGACAGCACGTACCGCTCGCCCATCTCCGCGCACTCCTCGGCGCCGGCGTGCAGCTTCGCGGCTGCGGCCGCCGGGTCACCGGCCAGCATCTCGACGTAGCCGCCGAGGTAGGCGAGCGAGACCGCACGGACCCGCAGGCCCAGCCGGTCGGTGATCGCCTGGGCGGCGACCAGGTGCTCGCGGGCGTCGTCGAAGCGACCGGCCATCGCGGACAACCCGGCCAGCGCCCCGCGCAACCGCACCTCGGCGGTGCGGTTGGTCGAGACCTTGGTCAGCTCGGCCCGGTACTGGGCGATCGTCGGCTCCACCGGTGCGTCCCCGAGCACGGCGGCGAGCGCGAACGCCTTCGCGATCGCCTGCCGCCGTCCGTCGGCACCGGACCCGGCGCCGCTGGCGTCCGCGTCGGTCCGCGCGCGGTCGGCGTTGTTCACCGAACGCGGCAGCCACCGGACGTCGCGGAGCAGCGTCCAGCTGGCCGCGACCGATCCACCACCGGCGCCACCCAGCTCGACGGTGGTCGTCAGGTCGGGCAGCGGCTGGCGGTCATCGGTGCGCGCCGGTGCGGCGGCCTGGTCGTCGGCCGAGGGCCCGGAGAGCAGCCGCAGCACCGACCGGACCTTCTCGGCCTCCGCGCGGAGCTCCGTGTCGCCGGTCCGGTCGGCCGCCGTCGCGGCCTCGGTCAGCAGATCGGCCGCGCGGGTGAACTCGCCGCGCTCAACCAGCGCGGCAGCGAACTGGGGCAGCAGACCGACCCGGCCAGGGTGCTCGGCGGGCAGCAGTGCGGTCGCCCGCCGGAGCAGCGTGATCGCGGCCGGCATGTCCCGCCGCGCGAACGCCCGGCGCCCGGCCCGCCCGAGGTGCTCGGCGGCGCGGCGGGAGAGTTCCTGCGTCTCGGGGTCGGCCGGGCCGATACCGGTGCGGTACCGGGCGGCCTGCTCCAGGTGGTAGCCGACGATCTCCTCCAACTCGGGCAGCCGACCGGCGAGTGTCTCCTCCATCCACCGTCCGGCGGCCTCGTGCAGGTGCGCGCGTTCCCGCTTCGACAGCGAGTTGTAGGCGGCGTCCCGCATCAGCTGGTGGCGGAAGCGCAGTGCGCTCTCGCCGTGCAGCACGGAGCCTTCCGGGCGGAGCAACTCCTTGCGTACCAGCGACAGCAGCGCGCCGGTGACGTCACGTCGCTGCTCCGGCGGGGTGAGTGCGGCGACGCCGTTGCGGTAGAAGACGTCGCCGACGACGCTGGCGCGCTCCAGCACGCTCCGCTCGTCCTTCGACAGGCCGTCCAGGCGGGCGGCGAGCAGCGCGGCGACGCTCGGCGGCACCGCCAGCCGGTTGATCTCGGCGGTCAGCGTCCAGCGCCCGTCGACCCGGTCGAGCAGACCGTCGTCGAGCAACATGCCGACCAGCTCTTCGATGTAGAGCGGGTTGCCCTCGGCCGCCTCGACGATCCGGGCGCGGACCTCCTCGGCGCCCACGGCACCGTCGAGCAGGTTGTCCAGCAGCGCCGCCGACTCGGCCGCGGCGAGCGGTTCGAGCATCAGCGTCCACGTGTTGGTGCCGCCGCTCCACTCCGGACGCGCCTCCAGCAACTCCGGCCGGGACAGGCAGCAGATCAGCACCGGGCTGTCCCGTAGCCACTCGGCGAGCCGGAGGATCAGGTCGAGGAGCGCCGGCTCGGCCCAGTGCAGGTCGTCCAGCACCAGCACCAGCGGACGCCGGGCCGCGAGCGCGGAGGCGAAGCGGTACATCGCCTCCGGCAATTCCTCGACGCTGCCGGTCGGGACGGTCTGCGCCGCCGGATCTGCCGGGGTGGTCGGCTCGCCGAGCAGCCCGGCGAGCGCGGTGACCGTCCGGTCGTCGCCCGGGAGCAGCGTCGAGAGTTTGCGGCGTACCGCGGCGATGTCCTCCTCCGGACCCACGCCTGCCGCTTGGCGAACCACCTCGGCGAGCGGCCAGTAGGTCAACCCGTCGCCGTAGCTCAGGCACTGGCCACGCAGCACGGTCGCCCGGTCGCCGACCTTGCTGAGCAGCTCGTACAGCAGCCGGGACTTCCCGGCTCCGCCCGAGCCCAGCACGGTGACGGTCCGGACGGTGCGTTCCGCCACGGTGCGCTCGAACAGCTGCTCCAGGAGGGCCAGCTCCTGGGTCCGCCCGACGATCGGGGCGTCCAGCCGGCGGGCGTGGCCGGAGGCGCCCGGCTTGACCGCGAGCAGCCGCCAGGCGTCCACCGGGACGCCCCGGCCGCGGACCGTCATCGGCGGCAGCATCTCGGCCTTGACGGCGTCCCGTGACAGCTTGTAGGTCGCGTCCCCGATCAGCACGGTGCCGGGGTCGGCCGCGGTCTCCAGCCGGGCCGCCACGTTGACGACGTCGCCCAGCGTGATGTCTTGGCCGAGGAACGCCGCGCCGATGACCACCTCACCGGTGTTGACGCCGGTGCGCAGGTTCAGCGTGACCTGCCAGTCCCGCTCCAGCGTCCGGTTGAGGTCCTCCAGCGACGCGTGCAGCTCCGCGGCGGCGCGGACGGCACGCAGCGCGTCGTCCTCGCGGGCGTTCGGCAGCCCGAACACCGCCATCACCGCGTCGCCGATGAACTTCTGGACGCGTCCGCCGTGCTTCACGTGGATCGCTGTCGCGTGCTCGTAGTAACGGGTCATCATCCGGCGCAGCACCTCGGGGTCGAGGCGCTCGCCCAGCCCGCTGGAGCCGACGACGTCGGTGAAGACAACCGTGATCGTCTTGCGTAGTTCCCGGGTGTCGTCGGAGGTGAGCGCGTTTCCGCAGGAAAAGCAGAACCGAGCCTGCGGCGGGTTGTTCTCCTCGCCGCAGTTCGAGCACCTGAGCACGGTCGGCACGGAGGTAGCGTAGGCGTCCGTCGCCTCCTGGCCTACCCGGACTGACGGGGACCTGACTCCGTGGGGAAGCTCACGAGCCGTGTCCGTGGTGACGAGGGACCGGGGCGCTGGGTGTGGGCCGAACCGCAGCCGACGGGCGGTGTCGGCACCGTGGAGCGCATCGGCTCCCAGCGACGTGAACCGCGTGGCCTGAGTGGTTCTCGTGTCCGGCTCGGCGGCCGGTGTGTCACGCGCGGAGAAGCGAACGGTCGGTTGGTGGTCGGCCTGCGGGCCCGAGGGGCCGCTCACCGGGCCTTACGGACGAGTGCCGCCGGGTTGAGGATCTCGATCTTCGAACGTCCGATCGCGATGATGCCGGCCTCCTCCACGGCGCGTAACGCCTGGTTCGTCGTGGGGCGCGAGGTACCGGCGAGGCTGGCGATGACCTCCTGGGTCAGCGGTACCGCGACCGGCCGGGTGCGCCCGTCGTCGTACGCGCGGGCCAGCGTCGCGAGGCGCCGGAGCACACGTTTGTCCGCCGGTAGGTACAGGAACTCCAGCAGCCGGCCGTTGAGCCGTCGGACCTCGTTCGCCAGCAGCTCGGCCAGTACCCGATCGACTCGCGGGTACTGCTGACGCAGCGCGTCGAAGCGGTCGCGCTGCAGTGACAGCGTCTCGCACCCCTCCAACGCGGTCACCGTCGCCGACCGCACCGCCTTGTGCGGATCGGCCTCGAGCAGGGCCAGCTCGCCGACGGTCTCGCCGGGCCCGAGGACGGCCAGCGTCACGCTGTCCCCGGCCCCGGTCGTCACCCGGACGCTGACGTGGCCGGACTCGATCAGGTGTAGCGAGTTCGCCGGGTCGCCCTCGTGGAAGAGCACCTCGTTGCGGCGGAACTTCCGGCGTCGGGCGACGGCCAGCAGCTCACGCCGCTCTTTGTCGCTGATCATGGACAGCGTGGACCACTCCATCGACCGCGACTCCCCTTAAGATCCGAACTTCACCGAGTCGAGCAGAGCTTTGAACTTGGCCTCGTTCTTGCTCCACGCGCCCTCGGATGCGAAGAAAACGAGCACCACGTTCTCGGCGCCTGCCGGATCGTTCACGACGAAGCAGCGGATGCGAAGTTCGCCGTCGCCGTCGTCCGCGCGTAGCCAGCCGTCGTGCCGGGTCGCGTCCCGGCCGTCGACGACCGTGTCTTCCTGTCCGCTCAGCGTGGGCGCGGTCGGTAGCTGGTTGATCAGCGAGTTCTTGCGCTCCTCCGGGGTGTCCGCGAACGGAGTGGTGCTCAGCAGCGAATACACGCCGACCACCGAGTCCGGGTCGTCGCTCAGCGCACTGCGGAGCTGGGTCCAGCCCGCGCTCGTGCCGGGCGAGGTGAACAGCGCGGAGGCCTCGTCGGCGTGCGGCGAGAACGTGAGGTTCGTGCCGGTGCCGACGCGGTCCCAGCTCTCCGGGTAGTCGAAGGACACCGGCAGCGTCGTCGTCGCGTCGAAGTGTTTCGTTCCCTCCTCGAACGGCTTGACGACGAGGAGCAGCACGAGCGCGATCACCACCACCAGCGCTCCGGCGAGCCCTCCGATCAGCAGTTTCCGCCCGCGCCCGGAACCGGGTGTGGGCGGCGTCGCCTGGCTGGGCGGTGCGGAGTACGGGTACGGCGGAGCCGAGCCCGAGTGGGGTGGTGACGAGTACGGGAACGGCGGGGCCGACCCGGGGTGCGGCGGTGCCGAGTACGGGTGCGGCATCTGCTGGTTCGGCGGTGCCGACTGTGGCTGCGGCGGTGCCGACTGGGGGTAGCCGCTGGGCGGGAACTGCGTCGGCGAGTACTGGTTCGGATACGTGCCGTGCGGTGGGGCGCTGGCCGGCGAGTACTCCGACCCCGGGTACTGGGCACCTGGGTACTGGGAGCCCGGGTACGGGACACCCGGCTGCTGGACGCCCTGGTGCTGGACGCCCTGGTGCTGGACGCCCTGCTGATGTTGGGCGGCCTGCTGGTGTTGGGCCGCCGGCAGCGGTGTGCCGTGCGGTTGCTCGGTGGCACCGGTGGACGGCGGCGCCGACCAGCCCGGCACCGGCGGACCCTGGGTGACCGGCCCCTGCGTTCCCTGGGTGACCGGCGGCTGCGGACCAGGCGGCGCCGACGTCGGGGAGTGCGGCGTCGGCGGGGTGTCCGTGGGACGGCCGGACGGCGGCGCGCTGCTGGGGCTGACGCCGGTGCCGTCGGCCGCGCTGGCCGGCAGCGTGACCTGCTGGCCGCCGAACGCCGCGCCCAGCGCGGTGATGAACTCGCCGCAGGACGAGAAGCGGCCCTCCGGACCCTTGGCCATCGCGGTCGCGATCACCTGGTCGACGGCGGTCGGGATCTCCGGACGCACGGAGCTGACCGGCGTCGGCATCTCCATCAGGTGCGCCCAGAGCAGCGCGGCGTCGTCGTCCCGGATGAACGGGACCTTGCCGGTCAGCGCCTGGTACACGACGCAGCCCAGCGCGTACACGTCGGTGCGGGCGTCGACCGGCTTGCCGCCGATCTGCTCCGGCGCGACGTAGTCCATCGTCCCGACGACGATGCCGGTGGCGGTGACGCCGGTCAGCGACGACGCCCGCTTGGTCAGGCCGAAGTCGCTCAGGTACACGTGGTCGCGCCCGACCGGCGTGGTCGCGGCCGAGACCAGGATGTTGGCCGGCTTTACGTCGCGGTGCACGAGACCGGCCTGGTGGGCGGCGTCCAGCGCAGCGCCCACCTGACCGAAGAGTGCCATCGTCTCGTCGACGGTGAGCGTCCCGCGTCGCTTGAGCACGACCTTGAGGTCGGCGCCCTCCACGTAACGCATGGCGAGGTAGAGGTGACCGTCGGCCTCGCCGGCCTCGTAGATCGGGATGATGTTCGGGTGATCGAGGGAGGCCGCCAGACGCGACTCGCGGAGGAACCGCTGCCGGAACTCGTCGTTCTGGGCGAGTTCCGGCGCCAGCACCTTCACCGCGACGATGCGGCCCAGCCGGGTGTCCTCCGCGCGGTAGACGTACGCCATCCCACCGCGCCCGATCAGCGACTGCAGTTCGTAGCCCGCAGCGCGAAGCCCGTCCAGGCGCGCGGACTCGACTGGATCGTTCATCGCTGACCACCGGTTCGGTTCGACACGTCTCAGTGCACCCGGTTCCCGCAGTAACCGCAGAACTGCTGCCCCGGCTGGAGCGGCTGCCCACATTGGTCACAGCTGCCGGCGGCGTCACCGGTGGAGCCGGTGCCCTCGCCCTGGCGGGCGAGCACGCTGGCCGGTGCGCCCTCGGCACCGGGTGCGCCGCTCGACGAGTCACCGGCCACGACCGTGGCGCCCGACGGGTCGCTCTGCTGCCCCGGTAGGGGCGGGGGCGTCGACGGCGACAGCCGGAGGACGGTCTGCGCCTCGGAGTTCGGATCGGCGTAGGGGACGCCCGACGACGGCGCACCGTACGGAGTCTCGCTGTAGCTCGGCACCCCCGGGTAGGGGTTCTGAGCCGGGTAGGCGCCACCGGAGACACGCGGGTCGACCCAGCCGGGCGGTGCCGACGTCGGCCAGCCGGCGGGCGGCGCGCTGGCCGGCGACCCGACGGCCCCGGGATACGGCGCGCCCAGCGGCACCTGGACGCCTGGCTGGCCGTAGCCGGGCATCAGGTTGGGGTCGATCGGCGGTGCGCCGGCCCCGGAGCCACCCTTGCCGCCGCGTCCCCGCAGCAGCACGGCACCGAGTAGCAGTACCAGCACGAGGATCGCGCCGAGACCGCCCCAGAGCAGGATGTTGCCGGGGCCGTCGGACTCGCCGGAGCTCTGCTCGTCGCTGCCGAAGCCGGAGGTGTCGGTGGCGCCGTCGGTGCCCTTGTCGGCCGACGTTCCCTGACGCTGCTTGGCGATCGCGAGCTTCTCCGTGGCCAGCAGGTGGCCCGGGTAGAGCTTGAGCACCTGCGTCAGGTTCGGCACCGCCGCGCTGTAGAGGCCGTTGTTGTAGTTGTGCAGGGCGTTCTCGTACGTGAGGTCGGTGGGGCCGCGCTCGGCCTTCACGTCCACGGCGGCCAGCGCCTCGGTGACCTGCTCCGGCCCGACCAGCTTGATGTCGTTGCCAGACGGACTGAGGAAGCCGACGACCTGCCCCTTCTCGGAGACGACCGGACCGCCGAGCAGGCCGGCGGGCAGCCCGCGCTTGAGCTCGGCCAGGTAGTCGTCGTTGGGCCGGACGACGCCACTGCCCTTCTTGGTGAAGTGCACCTGGATCGGCTTGAGCGACTTCTCGTCCGTCGGCGTGTTCATGAAGCCGAGGGTGCTGACCGCTTCCACGTTGTCCGACGAGGTGCCGAGCACCACCGACGGCATGCTGCTCGCGCCGATCTTCAGCACCGCCACGTCGGACTTCTGGCCGCCGGTCGGGTACACGACCTGGGCAGGCAGGTCGCCGAACTGCTTCTGGTCGGCGACGTACGGCTGCACGGTGACCACGGCCTGCGTGAAGATCACGCAGCCGCCGCTCTCGTCGGTGGTGTTGCCCTGGTAGCAGCGCTGCAGCCGCTTGCTGACGACGTCGCCGGTGTTCGCCGAGGGCTTGGCCTTGCTGTACGGATCGGCCGGCATCGGGGCGCCGTCGCCGTAGCGCTCGTTGAAGATCTTGTTCACCGCGAAGATCGCGGCCCGGTTGAGGTCGACGCCGGTCACGGCGGGTGACGTGACGATCGTGCCGCTCGGGTTGACCACGAAGCCGCTGCCGGTACCCAGCATCGGCTGGTAGGAGCGCTGCACGAGCGAGATGTCGTTACCGGACGGCCCTTGGAAGTTGTGCTCGATCAGCGAGATGCTGACCTTGCCGTAGGTCATGATCCGAACCACGGCCGGAGAGATCAGCTCGACCGGCGTCGGGTGCTTGTGGGCCTGGGCCGGGGTGGCGATACCGAGCGTGAGGGCCGAGACGCAAACAGCAAGAACCGCTGCGGTCAGCCGGAGACGAGGCAGACGCATGAGGAGTTCCTCCACTCGGAGGTGTGACGATGAGCGTCGATGTTCGGCGGTAGCCGGCGCCTGTGACTGGACCATGAATCCGGAGAAAGTTATCACGCGGTCCAGGTCGGCGTAACCGGACAAGTGGCCGGTCCAGGGGGTGGAGTCAGAACCCCGACACTGTCCCCGTGGACCGGCTGAGCTGCACTGTCGCATTGCGAGGGTGAGGTCAGAGCGCGGTGCGCGCGGCCGGCGCCGGTAGGTCTACCTGGCCGGGCCCTGGACGACCGACGCACCCACCCGGCGCGGGCCGCGCCGACGCGTCGAACCGGTCGCAGGGGCAGCGCCGGTCGGTGCTGGTGTCCAGAGAGATGTTCATGGCCCGGTCCTCCGCGAATGTCGTCGGCTAGTTCGCTTCAGATTGCTGGCACGGCCCCGAACCGGCGATCGTGGCGGCGACGTCCGGAACGTTCGCTCGCCAACAGTGCCGTCGTTTCGACGGTCGGCCGAAGGTTGACCGGGCGGGGCGCGGATTTGTCTGTCCGGTCGGGGCGGAGTCCGCCGTTCGGTGGGTCACCCGGAGGGCGTCACCGGCGCGCGCGTCGGGCCGCTCCACGGCGTGCAGGGACACTGCTGGCAGACTCAACGGGGTGGAGAACGTCGCCGCGCCCTCCGACACGGGCGCGCTGGAAACCCCGAGCCTGGTCGACCTGGCGGTCGCGAGGCTGCGTGCGGACATCCTGAGCGGCGGTACGGAACCGGGCGAAAGGCTCGTCGAGGAGCAACTCACTCGGCGCTTCGGGATCAGCCGCGCGCCCCTGCGGGAGGCGCTCCGGCTGCTCGCGCAGCAAGGCCTGGTCGACCACTTCCCGCGCCGGGGGGCTCGGGTGGCGACGCTGACCGACGCCGACCTGCAGCAGCTCTACGGGGTGCGGGATCTGCTGGAGCGGTACGCCGTCGAGCAGGCGTTCCCGATCGACGATCCGCGGCGGCTCGTCGCGCTGCACGCCGAGTTGGACGCGATGCGAGCCGCCGACGAAGTCGGTGACCGGTTCGCGATGGCGGAGGCGCACCGGCGGTTCCACGTCGCGCTGGTGGCGCTGGCGAGCAATCGCCAGCTGGCGTGGGTGCACGAGTCGGTGCTGGTGAAGACGCAGCTCTACATGGCGATCAACCTGCGGCGCGAGGCCGATACCGGACACGGCACCCACAACGTCCTGCGGCACCAACGTCTGTACGACGCGGTCGCCGGCCGCGACCCGGAGACCGTGCTGTCGGAGCTGGCCGCGCACGGCGCCCGCCAGTACATCAGCTAGCTGGCGCCCGGCTGCGCTCCGGCGCCTTCGCGCTCATTTACGTCGAATTGGCCTTCAGGGCGCTCGTGGAGACGGATTTGGCGTAAATGAGCGCGGCGCCACGCGGTCGAGGTGGCGCGGCCGGTAGGGATCTCTGTCATCGAGACGTAACACAGCTGAGCGTCGTCGGTAAAAGTTCGCTCGACAATCGACTGTATGCAATCCGACGAGCAGCGGCCCCAGATGCTGCGCCACGGTCCCGCGTGGCGGCCGGAGCCGACAACCGACCGTGGGTCTCGCTGGGCGCCCGCCGTTCGGTCGCTTGCCGGGCAGGCCGATCGCCCCGACCGCCGCGGTGGACCGCGCGCTGGAGAGGAAGAGTCATGGGAACACCCGGGCCGGCCCGCATCGGGCCCGTTCGCGCAGAGCCCTACTCGTGGCCGTACGACGGCGCGGTACCGGTCGACCGCGCCGCGCTGATCTGTATCGACTGGCAGACCGACTTCTGCGGCCCCGGCGGCTACGTCGAGACCATGGGCTACGACATCACCCTGACCCGGGCCGGCCTACCCGCCACCGCGCGGCTGCTCGCCCACGCCCGGGCGCTAGGGATGCTGGTCATCCACACCAGAGAGGGGCACGACGCGGAACTCTCCGACCTCCCGCCGAACAAGCGCTGGCGGTCGGCGCGGATAGGCGCGGAGATCGGCGCGCCGGGCCCCTGCGGGCGGATCCTCGTCAAGGGCGAGCCGGGCTGGGAGATCGTCCCGGAGGTCGCGCCGGTCGCGGGTGAAGTAGTGATCGACAAACCGGGCAAGGGTGCGTTCTACGCCACGAACCTCGATCTGGTGTTGCGGACGCACGGCATCACGCACCTCGTCCTCACCGGCATCACCACCGACGTCTGCGTGCACACCACGATGCGCGAGGCCAACGACCGTGGCTACGAGTGCGTGATCCTCTCCGACTGCACCGGCGCCACCGATCCCGGCAACCACGCCGCGGCGCTGCACATGGTGACGATGCAGGGCGGCGTCTTCGGCTGCGTCAGCACGTCCGGCGACGTCATCGCGGCCACCTCGATCCCGGTCGCCGCCGCAGCTCCCGAGCCCGTTCCCGCACCTCACTGACCGGACGCCAACCCCGTCGGAAGGCGATACGCCGATGACAGTCCTGTCCGTCGATGCCCGCCCGTACCCGTTCACGTTCGACCCGGCGACGACCGCGCTCGTCGTCATCGACATGCAGCGCGACTTCATGGAGCCCGGCGGCTTCGGGGAGACGCTCGGCAACGACGTCAGCCTGCTCCGGTCGACGATCGAGCCGACCGCCGCGACCCTGACGGCGTTCCGCGCCGCCGGGATGACGATCGTCCATACTCGCGAAGGCCACCGGCCCGACCTCTCCGACCTGCCGGACGCCAAGCGGAACCGCGGCAACCCCACGCTCCGGATCGGCGACGAGGGGCCCAGGGGGCGCATCCTCGTCGTCGGCGAAGAGGGCCAGGACATCGTCGACGAACTCCGGCCGCTGCCGGGCGAGGCGGTCGTCGACAAACCCGGCAAGGGAGCGTTCTACGCCACCGAGTTCGGTGACCTGTTGCAGCGCGCCGGGATCACCAGCCTGGTCGTGGCCGGGGTGACCACCGAGGTGTGCGTGCACACCACGGTCCGCGAGGCCAACGACCGCGGGTACGAGTGCCTGGTGCTCTCCGACTGCGTCGGCTCGTACTTCCCGGAGTTCCACCGGATCGCGCTGGAGATGATCGCCGCCCAGGGCGGCATCTTCGGCTGGGTCACACCCTCATCGACAGTGCTCGACGCGCTGGCCGCGTCGGCCGGCGAGGGGTCACCCACCACCTCAGTCCTCAGCCAGAGCGCGTCGTAAGGGGAGTCCGATGGTCAAGCTGAGCCTGCCCGGCAGATCCGGAACGAGCACACTTCCGCTCTGGGTCCGTGGCGACACCAACGCGTTCTTCGGCCTGGGCATCAACGTCCTGGTCAACGTGTTGACGCTGTCCGGTCTGTGTCTGTTCGTCGTGCACATCCCGAAGGACGACGTCTTCGGCTCGATCCTGCCGGCGCTGGGCATCGCGCTCGTCGTCGGCAACGCCTACTACACCTACCTCGCGCGGAAGCTGGCGGCGCGGGAGAACCGCAGCGACGTCACCGCGATGCCGTACGGGCCGAGCGTCCCGCACATGTTCATCGTGGTGTTCCTGATCATGCTGCCGATCTACCTGGAGACGAAAGACCCGCTCCAGGCCTGGCAAGCCGGTCTGGCCTGGGCCTTCATCATCGGCGTCATCGTGCTGATCGGAGCGTTCGTCGGTCCGTACATCCGGCGGTGGACGCCCCGGGCCGCGATGCTCGGCACGCTCGCGGGTATCTCGATCACGTTCATCTCGATGCGGCCGGCCGGGCAGATGTGGGCCCAGGCCTGGATCGCGCTGCCCGTGTTCGCGCTGCTGCTCGTCGGGCTGTTCACCGACCTCAAGCTGCCGGGGAACATCCCGATCGGGCTGGCGGCGCTGGTGCTCGGTACCGCGATCGGCTGGATCGGCGGCGCGATGTCCGTCCCGGACGTGAGCGCCGCAGCCGAGGACATCGCGTTCGCGGTCCCGAACTTCCACTTCGGTGAGCTGTTCGACGGGCTGAGAGAGGTCGGGCCACTTCTGGCTACGGCGATCCCGCTCGGCGTCTACAACTTCACCGAGGGCATGACGAACGTCGAGAGCGCGGCCACCGCCGGCGACAACTACAACCTGCGCAGCATCCTGCTGGCCGATGGTGCCGGTGCGGTGATCGGCGCCGCGCTCGGCTCCCCGTTCCCGCCGGCGGTCTACGTCGGGCACCCGGGGTGGAAAGCGGCCGGTGGCCGGGCCGGCTACTCGTTGGCGGCCGGCGTCGTCATCGCGATCCTCTGTTTCCTGGGTATGTTCTCGCTGCTCGGCGCCGTGCTGCCGACCGCGGCGATCGTTCCGATCCTGCTCTACATCGGTCTGCTGATCGGTGCTCAAGCCTTCCAAGCGACGCCACGCGCGCATGCGGCGGCGGTGGTCGCGGCGCTGATCCCGAACATCGCGTCCTGGGCCACGGGGCAGATGGACAACGCGCTCGCCGCAGCTGGTACGACCGCGGCGGCCGTCGGGGAGGACGCGCTGGCGAACGCCGGGGTCGTCTACGGCGGTCTGACCACGCTCGGGCAGGGTGCGGTGCTGGCCGGCATGGTGCTCGGAGCGCTGGTCGTCTTCCTGATCGACAAGAAGTTCATCAGGGCCACGGTGGTGGCCGTGGTCGGCGCGGTGCTCTCGTTCGTCGGGCTGATCCACGCGCCGGAGGTCGGCTGGAACATGAACGGGCAGGTGGCGCTCGGCTACCTGTTCGTCGCGGTGGTCTGCGCGGCGTTCGCGGCGAGCCGGCCGGCGCCCCGGGTACCGGACGCCGAGGAGATCGCGCTCGACCGCCTGCACGGTGGCGGGGCGGCCGTCCAGCCGGGCGAGGAGCCGGCTGGAACGCTCGTCCCCGCCGCTGATGTGATGCCCGCGCCCCGGACGGTGCCCGCCGACGAGAAGCTCGCCGACGAGAAGGTCACGACCGCCGAGAAGTGAGGTCCACCGGCTCCGCCGCCCCGCTGGGCGGCGGAGCCGTCGCGTTCAGGAGGAAGAATGCAGATCGACCGACCGGAGATCGTCGCCGAGGTCCGCGCGGCGTTCGCCTCCTATGAGGAGGCGCTGCGGCGCGACGATCGGGACGCGATCCTCGGCTGGTTCTGGGACGCCGCGGAGACGGTGCGGTTCGGCATCGCTGATCGGCAGAACGGTGCCGACGAGGTGCGCGCGTGGCGAGCGGAGCAGCCGCCGGTACCGGCCGGGCGGACGCTCGCCGACACACGCATCACCACGTTCGGCGCCGACTACGCGGTCGTGACCACGCTGTTCACCTACCCGTCCGGGGCGGCGACCGGGCGTCAGTCGCAGACCTGGGTTCGGCTCCCGGTCGGCTGGCGTGTGGTCAGCGCGCACGTCAGCGAGGTAGCGAACGAGGCGGTGCAGTTAGGCTCGCCTTCATGGCTGTCGTGAAGATCAACGCGATCGAGGTTCCCGAGGGTGCAGGCCCCGAGCTGGAGAAGCGGTTCGCCGCCCGGCACGGTGCCGTCGAGGGCTCGCCGGGATTCCTCGGGTTCGAGCTGCTGCGCCCGGTGGCGGGGGAGACCCGCTACTTCGTCTACACCCGGTGGGAGAGCGAGGAGCACTTCCAGGCGTGGGTCAAGGGCCCGGCGATGGAGGCACACTCCGGCGAGCGCGCCCGCCCCGTCGCGTCGGGTTCCTCGCTGCTCGAGTTCGAGGTAATCCAGAGCGCCGACCCGAAGCCCGCCGACGCCTGATCCTGAGGTTGTGTGCGTTCCGGCCGGTCAGAGGCTGCCGGAACGCACACACCTCAGCGGAGGCCCAGGGCGGTGGGGAGATCCAGGCGGCGGATCTTGCCGGTTCCGGTTCGGGGCATCTCGGGTACGGAGTGGTACTCCTTGGGACGCCGCGCCGGGGGCAACTCGGCCGCGGCGAAAGCCTGGAGCTCATCCGCGCTCGCGCTGCCCACCACCGCCGCGCACAACCGCTGGCCCCAGTGCTCGTCTTCCACACCGAAGACGGCGATCTCCTCCACGCCCGGGCACCGGTCGAGCACCCGCTCGACCTCCCGCGGGTAGACGTTGACGCCGCCGGTGATCACCAGGTCGTCCCGGCGCCCCTCCAGGTAGAGGTAACCGTCGGCGTCCAACCGGCCGATGTCCCCGACGCTGAACGCGTCACCGCGCCAGGCGTCGGCGGTCTTCTCGGGTGCGTCCCAGTAGGCGAACCGGGCATAACCCGGCACCGCACACCACACCACCCCGTCCGCGTCCACCGACAGTTGCCGATGCGGCCGGGCCCGGCCGACGGTGCCGGGGCGTGACCGCCACTCGGTCGCCGGGCAGACCGTGAACTGTCCCTCGGTCGATCCGTAGAACTCCGCGACGACCTCGTCGCCGAACGCCTCGACGACCCGCTCCTTCAGCGGCGCCGGGCACGGCTCGCCGGCGTGGGCGAGCAGCCGGAACGAGCTCAGCGACGGCAGCGGTCCGGTCGCCAGCAACCGCCGCAGCTGGGTAGGGACGCAGAACGTCGTCGTCGGTCGGTGCTCGGAGATCACCGCGAGCGCCACCGTCGGCTCGAACTTGCCCGGCAGCAGGACGGTGCCGCCGGAGAGCAGCGTCCCGGCGGCGAATCGCAGCGGTGCCGAGTGGTAGAGCGGCGAGAGCACGAGATGCCGGTCGGCGGCGTCGAACCGCCAAAGTTCGACCTCCTCGGCGAGCAGCGCGTCGGCGTCGTCAGGAGTCAGGACGCCGGACCAGACGCCCTTCCGACGGCCGCTCGTCCCGGACGTGTAGTGCATCGGGCGGCCGAGCGGTGCCGGCGCGAGCGTCAGCGACGGGCCGGTGAGCAGCGCGTCGACGGCCTCCGGACCGTCCACGGTCAGTACCGGCCGGCAGTCGGCCAGCAGTTCGGCGCGCTCGGCCGCGGGCAGTCCCGGGTCGAGCATCACCGGGATGACGCCGCGTCGGAGGGCGCCGAGGACAACCGCGAGCACCCCGCTGGTGGGTTGCGCGAACACCGCGATCCGGTCGCCGCTGACCACGCCCGCCTCGTACAGTCCGCCGGCGGCCGCACGTTGCAATGCCTCGTGCTCGACGGCCGTCACGACCTCCACGCTGGCTGCCTCCTCGCAGATCCCGTCTTCCCCGGTTCGGGGGATCACCGCCTCAGTTTGCCGGTCGCCGCGCGGCCGGGCCCGCCGACCCGCGCCCGGCGCCGGGTGCGGCTAGGGTGCGACCCTGCTCCGCCCTTCAGCCGACCGTTCGCCCGCCGACAGGGCAATCGTGCTGAAATCGCCCGAACCGGCTCATCGCCGGGACGGGATCCCGTCCGTTGTCGAGGAGCCGCATGTCCGCGGAGTTGTCAGGATCGTCCATGCCCGGTGACCTGGACGAGTTGCTGCGCCTGCACGAAGCGCGCCAGGCGCTCGCCGCCCGCGCCGCCTACAGCCTGCTGCGGATCAGTGCCGCTGTGCCGCCGGACCACCGAGCGGTGGTCGGGGCTGCGGACGCCGGTCAGCGGGCCGGCGCCTGGCTGGCCGGCGTCTCCACCAACCCCGGCCGGTGGACCAGCCGTGCGGTGCTCGCCGCGGAGGTGACCGAGCTCGACGTCCTGCTGGCGGACCTGCGTGCGCACCTGATCGTCGTCCTCGACTGGTTGAGCGTGCACCTGGGCGCCCAGGTGGCCCGCGCGGGTCTGACGCACTCGATTCGCGTGCCGCGGACGCTGCTCGCCGAGTGCACGGCGCTCGTCGACGACCTCGCAGACCTGATCCCCGCCGCTGCCGCCTAGGCCGAGCGCGCTCCGCGCTCGGTGACGGCGGCAGCGGCCGGGGCCGCCGACGGGGTGGTGCCGGCATCCCGGTCGCGATCACGCCCGCGCCGACCACGTAGCGCGGACGCTGCCACGAAGACCGCACCCCGGTCGCACGTTCCGGTTGTCCGGACGGCGGCTCGGGCACCACCCCGTGGGCCCCGACCTTCGAGCAGCGGCACGGATCGGACAAGACTCTTCTTCAGCCCCACCGCAAGAGCCTTGTCACACGCTGACAAAGCTGCTGGGGTGGCCCCATGGGGCGGAACAGTGTCCGGCGAGCGGTACTCGACGCCGAGGACACGATCGGCGACCTCGTGGTCGAGCGGATCGTCGCCGAGATTCCGGCCTACCGGGCTCTCGACGTCCGGCAGCTGGCCGAGGTGCGGGCGATCGCGCTCTGGATCTTGCGCCGCATTCTGGACTCCTGGGTCGAGGGCGCCGAGCTGGGCGTCGAAGATCTGGCTCGGGTTCGCGGCATCGGGGCCGCCAGAGCCGCCGACGGACGGCCGTTGCCGAGCGTCCTGCGGGCGTACCGGGTGGCGGCGAACACGGCGATCGACCAGATCGTCCAGCTGGTCGAGCCCATGCTGACCGTGCCGGACACGATCGCGTTCACCCGGCTCTGGCTGACCAGCTTCGACCAGCTGACCGAGGCCATCTACGAGGGGTACAGCGCCTCCGCCGAGCGGCTGACCACCGACCGTGACCGCGCACTCCGCGACTTCCTCGACGACCTCCTGGTCGGACGCCAGGCGCACCCGGGCGCGGCGGCCGACCGATCCCGCGCGCTCGGCATCACGCTGCCCAGCCCGCCCCTGTTGCTGGTCGCGGAGCCCGCGGACCGGCGGGGGAGCCGCGGAACAGCACCCGCACCGGCCGTCGCGCCGGCGTTACGACTCGGCCAGGATCTGGCCGGAGCGCTCTGCCCAGACGGCGGAACGATCGACCCCGACGCCGGGCCGCTGGTCACTGCCCGTGGCCACCGAGCCGTTCTCCTCCTCCCGTCCCGCGACGAGGACGCCGTGCGCGCCGCCCTCGCCGAGCACGGCTGCCGGGGCTGCGCGATCCGGCCGCCGCGTCCGGACACGCTCGTGGACGCCCATCGCCTCGCATCGCTCGCGCTGGACCTCGCACCGGAGGACGCTTACGAGGGTGGTCCGCTGCTGGGCGAGTCCGACGGGCACGCGCTGGCGCTGCTCGCCGGGCGTCCGCCCGCCGGGCCGGAAGCGATGGCACGGCAGTTGCTCGGCGCGCTGCTCGACCCCGGCCAGGAACACGTCCGCCAGGGTCTGGACGCGTTCCTGGCCGCCGGCTCGGCGACGACCGCGGCCGCGCGGGTCGGCCTGCACCCGCAGAGCCTGCGTTACCGCCTCCGGCGGGTCCGGGAACTCACCGGACGGGACCCGCGGCGGAGCTGGGACCGGTTCGTGCTCGATCTCGGGTCGCGGATCGCAGCCTCGCCGCTCGGTGCGGCTCCAGGCGACTGAGCCGCGACGTTTGGCCACCGCAGAGAAGCGCGACGGAGGAGCACATGACCGACGAACAGCTCGTGTCCGAGCGGGGGATCCCGGCCGGGGAGCGGTACGCCGACGGCGACGAGTGGGAGAACCGGGGCAGCGCCGGGCCGCACCTCTGGCGGACGCTGGGGTACCGGCGGGTCGGCTGGTCGCCGGGGCGCAGCGTGGTCGAGTGGGACGCCACGGTCGACTACTGCTTCCCGTCCGCAGGCGGCCCGATCGTCCAGGGTGGCCTGGTCACCGCGCTGCTGGACGCCGCGATGGGTGGGGCGTGCTGGACCGTCCTCGACCGGGACCAGGCGTTCCTCACCGCCGACCTGCGGGTGGAGTTCCTGCGCAGCTCCCGGCCGGGGCTGTTACGGGGGACCGGTGAGGTGATCCGGCGGACCCGGCGGGTCGTCTTCTGCGCGGCGGAGCTGCACGACGCGGACGGCGTCCTGCTGGCGACCAGCCGATGCACGCAGGTGCTGCTGCCTGCCGACGGCCGCGCCGGACGCTACGGCCCGCCGGAAGCAGACGGTGGCCCCCCGCGAGACGCCCGCGGCTAGCGTCCGTCGGTCCGGGTGTCGAGGGAGGGTGAGCGGCGCGCCGACCGCGGTCAGTGGTCGCCGCTCTCCTTCGCGACGCCTCGGACGCCGGCCAGGATCAGGTCGACGAGCTGATCGAGGTACTGGTCGCTGCGCTCGCGGGCGACGTCGCGCAACTCGGCAGGCGTCACGGCGACGTGCATGATCGTCGCGCCCAGGATCGCGTCGAGCACCAGGGCTGGAGACGTTCCGGGCGGTAGTTCGCCGCGGGCGGTCGCACGATGGACGATCTGCCGCGCGGCCAGCACGGTCGGGTGCGTGACCCGGTCGCGGTGCTCGGCGAACTCCTCGTGGACCGCGCCCTCGACGACCAGCCGCATGTACGTGATGCCACCGTCGGCCCAGAACATCCCGAGCAACTGGCCACCGAGGTGCCGCAGGTCCGACCGGATGTCGCCGGTGTCGACCGAGACGTCCACCGAGGCCCGGGCGGCCAGCGCGTCGAACAGCAGTTGCTGTTTGCTGTCCCACCGCAGGTACAGCGACGCTTTGCCGACTCCGGCGGCGCGCGCGACTCCGTCGATGGTGAAGCCGGCCCACCCTTTCTTGCCGAACAGATCGATCGCGGCGCGGAACACCCGATCTTCCAGTGCGGGGTCGCGTGGCCGCCCCCGCGGCGCGGGCGTGCGAGTGGGCGAGGTAGTGGTCACAGGCTGTCCCCCACAGCTCGGGGTCGTGGGTCGTGGGCCGGGCGTGAAAGGCAATCGAGCCTACCTCTGCCCCGCCCGGCGAGGTGCCGGGTCCGACTGGACCGGTCGGGCCTTTCTGCCCGCCGAACGGGGGGGCGCATCCGCCGCGGAAGCGGAGGAAGCGCGGGAATCGTTCGATAGTGAGACATCGCAGGCTGCGACATGAGTTTATTCCGGCTGTCATCGCACGTTAATCGGCGCCGTCTGCACTGAGAGCACGATCGGCAGCGCGTAGCGAACCGGGCGTGCCGGCTCCCGCATCGCGGTGAGTCGGCAGGCTGCGCTGAATCGGTTCCGCTCGGCAGGTACCGGTCCGCATCAGCCGCTCAAATCCACGACCGGATGGGGAAGCGATGAGGACGACCAGGGTCGCGGCGGTGGCCGCGCCGTTCGGACGCGATCTCGACGAGTGTTTCGGCCGCATCGAGCGGGTGCTCGCGCTCGCTCGGGCGCGCGGCGTCCAGCTGCTGGCGCTGCCGGAGGCGTGCCTCGGGGGCTACCTCGCGGACACGGACGGCACGGTCGGCACGGGAGGCGCCGGAAGCACGGACGCGCCACCGGCGCTCGACCCCGACGGTCCGGAGATTCGGCGGCTGGCCGAGCTCGCCGGGGGCATGGTGGTCTGCGCGGGCTACTGCGAACGGGGCATCGAGCGGGCCACCGACGGTCCGGATCGGATCGTCAGGTACAACAGTGCGGTGTGCGTGACGGGGGACGGCGTGCTGGGCCGCCACCGGCAGTCGCACCAGCCGGTCGATGACCAGTTTGGCGCCTTCGATACTCCAGTGGGCAGAATCGGGATGATGATCTGTTACGACAAGGCGTCTCCCGAGGCTGCCCGAGCCCTTGCGGCGGACGGGGCGGCGATCGGCGTCTGCCTCTCCGCATGGCCAGCCAGCCGTACCAATCCGTCTCCCGACCTGGGCCGCGACCGGTGGACCCGGCGGTTCGACCTCTTCGACCAGGCCCGTGCCGTCGAGAACCAGTTGCTGTGGCTCTCGGCGAACCAATCCGGCCGCTTCGGTGACCTGCGCTTCGTCGCGAGCGCCAAGGTCGTCGACCCGGGTGGTGACGTGCTCGCCACCACCGGGATCGCCGCGGGTGCGGCGATCGCGGACGTCGACGTCGACGAGGCGGTCGGGCTGGCCCGCCGCGCGATGGCCGGCCGGATGGGCCCCGGCGTGAGCGCGCACCCCGACGGCGCCGCCCCGGGAAGCGTTCCGGTCGCCGCGTGGCAGTGAGCTCCTGGTTCTCCCTTCGTTCCTGGCGACGCAGCCGTTCTGCCCGACGCCCGGCCCCGCAGCGTCCGGAGCAGCGTCGGCGGGCCGCCCCCGCAGCCGTGCCACTGCAGGTGGTGGTCGTCGGCGGCGGTATCGGCGGCCTCACCACCGCGCTGCTGCTCGGACGTCGGGGCCACCGAGTGGTCGTCGTCGAGCAGGAGCCGGTCGCGGCGCCTGCCGCGCTCGAGGACGCCCGGTGGTGGTGGCGGTCGGGTGCGCCGCAGGCCGCGCACGCGCACGTCTTCCCGGCCCGCTGCCGTGAGCTGCTCGCCGCCGAGGCGCCGGACGTCCTGGCCGCGTTGCACCGGGCGGACGTCACCGAGGTGCGCCTCACCCGCCAGGCTCCGGACACGTTGACCGGGCCGGTGGGCCACGACGCGCGCCTCGTCACGCTGGCCGCACGTCGGTCGGTGTTCGAGTGGGTCCTCCGGCGTGCGGTACTCGCCGAGCGGGGCGTCACGTTGCTCTCCGGCCTGTCCGCCGTGGGGTTGACGCTCGACCGCGCGGAGATTCCACAGGTGACCGGCGTCCGGCTGACCGGGGGGCAGAACCTGCGTGCCGACCTGGTCGTGGATGCCGCGGGGCGGCGCTCGCCGGTGCCCGGCTGGCTGGCGGCGGCCGGTGCGCCGGTCCCGGTGACCGACGAGCTGCCCGGCGGCGTCACGTCGCACAGCCGGTTCTACGAGGTGCGGAACGGTCGGCCGCGGCCGACCGGAGTGCTCGGCGGTGCCTACGACGGCTACACGTGCCGACTCGTCCCGGCGGATGCGGGTGCGTTCGCGGTCACGTTCGAAGTTCCCGAGGGCGAGCGGGCGTTCGACGATCTGGTCGACGGCCGGACGTTCGACCGGGCCGCCGCCGCCGTGCCGGGCTTCGCGGAGTGGCTGGATCCGGGCACGTCGCGCCGGTCGACCCGGGTGGCGCGGCTGACCAGCGCGGACAACCGGCTGCAGCGCATGACGCGGGACGGCCGCCCGCTGCTGGTCGGAGTGCTCTCGGTCGGTGACGCCGTCTGCGCGACGTCGCCGGGGCTGGGGCACGGCGTGGCGCTGGCACTGCTCTCCGCGGTCCGGCTGGTGCAGGTGACCGACGCGCACCCGGGCGTCGGCCGGTCGGACGCCGAAGCGCGGACGCTCGCGATGGACGCAGCGATCACTGCGGAGATCGCCCCGTGGTTCCACGACGCGGCGGGCCGGACCGGATCGGGAACCGCGGCCACGCACACGCCGCTGAGCTACCCCGAGCTGGCACTCGCCGCCCAGCGGGACCCGGAGGTGTGGGCGGCGTACACGCGTCTGCAGAACATGCTGGTGCTTCCCGCCGCCGTACTCGGCGACCCGGAGATCGTCGCGAAGGCCCGCGCGGTCCTGGCGTCCGGCTGGCAACCGCAGCCGGACGACGTCCCCAGCCATGACGAGCTGGTCGCGCTCCTCGCCGAGCCCCGCCTCGTCACCGTCTGAACGACTTTTCGGTGTTGTCCCGGCCGGGACAACACCGAAAAGTCGTCGCCCTCAGACCAGCAGGTCGCGCAACGAGGCGCAGGTGGTGCGCACCGCCTTCTCGGACGCCGGGGACATCGCGGGCAGACCGAAGAACCCGTGGATCAACCCGTCGAACCGGTGGGCGGTCACCGGCACACCGGCCGCTTCGAGCGCCGACGCGTACGCCTCACCAGCGTCCCGCAGCGGGTCGTACCCGGCGGTGACGACGACCGCAGGCGGCAGCCCGTCGAGGCGTCCGCGCAGCGGCGACAGCCGCGGATCGGCCGGGTCGGCGTCGGACGGCAGGTAGTTCGCGCTGAACCACACCATGTCGGCGGCGGTCAGGAAGTAGCCCTCGGCGTTCTCCGACATCGACGGGTACACGTCGGCGAAGTCGGTCGCCGGGTAGATCAGCAGCTGGGCGGCGAGCGCCGGGCCGCTGGCGTCCCGGCAGTCCTGGGCCACGACCGCGGCCAGGTTGCCGCCCGCGCTGTCCCCGGCGACGGCCAGCCGGGCGGCGTCTCCGCCCAACTCGGCGACGTGCGCAGCGGCCCAGCGCACCGCAGCGAGAGCGTCCTCCACCGGTCCCGGCCACGGCGACTCCGGCGCCAAGCGGTAGCCGACGCTGAGCACGACCGCGCCGACCTCCCGGCAGATCCACCGGCACTGGTCGTCGTGGGTGTCGATGTCGCCGATGACGAATCCGCCGCCGTGGAAGAAGACGACGGTGGGCACCGGGTTACCGGTCCCCGCGCCGTCCGGCCGATAGACGCGGCCCGGCAGCGACACACCGTCTGCGCCGTCGACCGTCATGTCTTCCACGGACGCGACCGGCACCAACGCCTCCGGCTGACGCGCGTCGACGGTGAAGCGGCGGAAGTTGAGCCGCGCCAGCTCCGGGGTGCCGTCGCTCATCTTCGGGACGCCGGGAGAGTTCAGCAGCGCCAGTAACGGTTCGAGGGACTCATCAACCGGCAAATTCGCCTCCGGGTATCGGGGGCCACCGCGCACGAGCGAGGCTCGTGCCGGCTGGCCTAGATTTTCGCTGTGCTGTGCTCGCCGAAGAATCGACCGCTCGCGGCGACCTCGGCCTCGAATTGCGGCACCATCGTCCGGGCCTGAGCGAGCATCACTCGTTCGAACAGCGGGCCGAGGATCAGCGTCCGCAGTGCCGAGACCACGGCCAGGGACTTCGGGACGAAGACCTTGCGCGCGCGGCGGGCGATGCCGTCGAGCAGCGCGGCCGCGCAGTCTTCCACCGAGACCTCCGTACCCAGCGGCCCCGGGAGGCGGCGCTGGTTCTCCCGGAACGTGCCGAGGTCCTGCTTGAGGTCGCGCGTCATGTCGGTGGTGATCCAGATCGGGTGGGCCGACCCGACCGTCACGCCCTTGTGCGCGACCTCCAGCCGGAGGCCGTTCGCGAACTGCTCGACGCCGGCCTTGGACGCGGCGTACGGCGTCATGCCGGGCAGGATCGTGAACGCGGCGGCCGACGAGATCAGCAGGTAGTGGCCGCGGCTCGCGGTGACCGCGGGCAGCGTCGAGGTCACGGTGCGGACCACCCCGAGCAGGTTCACCTCGATGACCTTCGCGACGGCCTCCGGCGGCGACATCGCGACCGTGCCGTGGTTGGCGATCCCCGCGTTGGCGACCACGACGTCGATCGCACCGTGCGTGGCGAGCGTGCTCTGGACGGCGGCCACCATCGCTGCCTGATCGGTGACGTCGCACTCCGCCCAGCTGTGGCCGCTGCCCAGCTCGTCGGCGAGGGCGGCCAACCGGTCGGGTTCGAGGCCGAGCAGCGCGACTCGGGCGCCGGCGTCGGCGGCCTGTCGGGCCAGCTCCGCGCCGATACCGCGAGCGGCACCCGTGATCAGTACGGTCCTACCGGCCAGGGACATCCGTTGTGACATGGCATCTCTCCAGTGTCAGCAGCCGTGGTACCGACCGGTACCAGACTGGGGGTGACGGTACCATTCCGGGCGAGGTGGGGTACAGAGGTGCCAAGAGAGGGCCAGTGGTGACAGCCGCCGTGACGCGACCGACCAACCGGGGGACCTCCGATCAGGCTGCCCTGGACCCGAACCTGGGTGGGCACCGCGGGCGCCTGCTCGCCGGCATGGCCGCCGCCCTCGTCGAGAAGGGATATGGGGGGGTCACGATCGCCGACATCGCTCGGCACGCCCGCGTCTCCAAGCGGACGTTCTACGAGCACTTCGCGGACAAGCAGGAGTGTTTCCTCGCCGTCTACGCCACGGCGAGCGACCGGCTGCTCGAGCTGGTCGGCGAGGCCGCGCGTCCCGAGTTGGACTGGGTGGAGCAGGTGCGAGCGGCGGTGAACGCGTACCTCTCGGCGCTGCAGAACGAGCCCGCGCTCACCCGGACGATGCTATTGGAGCTCCAGTCCGCGGGTCCGGAGGCGTTGCGGTTGCGCCGGCGGGGGCAGCAGGACTTCGCTGCGCTGCTGCTCGACCGGGTGGCTCAGGGCGTCCGGGAGCGGCCAGGCGCCCGGCCGATCTCGCCGGCCATGGCGACCGCGGTCATCGGCGGGCTGAACGAGCTGGTGCTGGAGGCGGTGGAGGACGGCCGCGCGGATCGGCTGACCGATCTGGGCGGCGTCGCCACCGACTTCGTCCGCGCCGTGCTGCTCTCCCAGTCGGAGTGACCGTGCGGGGCCGGGGCGGCACCACCGCCCCGGCCCCGCGATGTCTCAGACCTCCAGGTCGCTCTCGACCCGCGACAGCTGGTGCCGGGCCATCGCCAGATTGGCGCGCTGCCGGTCCAGCGAGATGTAGAGGAACAGTCCCTTGCCCGACCGCGACTGCACCGGGCGGATCATGTGGTACTGGTGCCGCAGCGTGATCAGGATGTCCTCGATGCTGTCGCCGAGGTTGAGCATCTCCATCGTGCGCATCTTCGCGCGAACGACGTCGGTGTTGCCGGCTGCGGCGACGTTGAGGTCGAAGTCCTTCGTACCGCCCAACGTGCCGAGTGCCATTCCGCTGTTGTAGTCCACGAGCGCCACGCCGATCGATCCCTCGATCGTCATGGCTTCCTTCAACGCGGTGTCCACGCTTGCCATGTCTTCTCCTTTTTCGAGGCCGCTTCGCGCCCGGCGGGCGCGGGTCGTCTTACCGGTCGCTGGGGAGTCGGCGACCACCTCCTCGGCCGGAGGGCGGCTGGATGGTCCTCATCGGCGGTCCGCCGCGCTGACGGCTTCCAGCAAGAGCGCCAGCCGGTTCGCTACTTGCCGCGCCTCCAGGTGGAGGCGGCCGATGTTGGTCTCCTCGCCGGTCACCACCGTGAGCACCGCGCGGGGCCCGGCCGCGTACGTCGCCACGTAGCCGTGGGTGCCGCGGGTGACGGTCTCGGCGAAGTTCCCCGGCCCCACCGTCTGGATCAGACGTTGGCTCAACCCCAGGACGGCCGCCGACAGCGCGGCCATCCCGTCCGGCTCGATGCCGTGGGTGTCGTGCGCGACCAACCGTCCGTCCACGCTGGCGACCAGGCTCCCGGCCACGTGGCGAACCCGGTCGCGTAACCCTCGGATCTCGGCCAGCACGTCCGCCTCGAACTCGCGCTCCACCCCACTGCCTCCATCGGTTCCGAACGCCTTCTTGCCGATCAGCCGGGTCGGCCGCTTCGGCAGTGCCGCACCGAGCCGCTGGCCGGGCAACTCGGTCGTGCGGCGGGATCCGAGCGGCCAGCGCGCGGTCACCGCAGACCCTCGAGCGCGTTGCGGACCCTGGACAGCAGGCTGTGGTCCGGTTCCGGCACATCGAGGATCGAGTTCTCCGACCGCCCGTCCGCCCGGGGCCCGACCGGTACGACGCCGCGGAGCGCCGCACCCGGCTGGCGGCGTGGCAGCGGCGTGGGGTCGGTCTGCTCGGTGCGCCGGGGCAGGTCCGGCTTCCGGCGGCTGCCGCTACCGCGGCCGGAGGTGGTGCCCCGACCGCCTGCCGCACGCAGCCCGGATCGCCAGCCTTCCGGCTCTTCCGACGGTTCCGACGCGTCCGCCGGCTGGGGTTCGGCGGCGCTGCTGTGCTCCACCGCGACAGGTGGCTGGGCTGCTACCGGGGTCGGGTCTGCTACCGGGGTCGGGAGCTCGGCGGTGCCTCGGGCCGCCACCTGGATCAGGCCGGCGGTCACCAACCGCCGCGACTCCAGGATCGCGCTGAACGCCGAGCGGCCGAGCAGCCGGGCCAGCTCCCGGGGGCTACGGCGTCCGTTCGCGTGGACGATCAATTCCCACTGCAGGTCGGTCAGGACGACGTGGTGCCGCCCCAGTCGTCCGGACGCCACCACCGGCTGGTCGTCGATGTGGCCGGGCGGTGTCCGCTCGAGTAATCGACGACGTTTGCGCACCTGGGCGTCGAGCGCCGCGGCGCCGATCCGCCGCAACGCTCCCCACCAGTGACCCTCACCGGGGGCGAACCGGACCGGGCCCACCTCCGTCGGCGACGCGGTGAGCAGCGCGTACGCCCCGTCGATGATGGCCGCGTTCGTGCACAGTTCGGCCTCGCCGCGGCTGAGCGCCCCGGACTTGATCAGGACTTCACCGACCTGCCCAGCTGCGGCGCCGGCCGTCCAGGCGGTCTGGAAGACCGCGGGCGACACGGTGCCGGAGGCCTGTAACAGGCAGTCGACGCCGGGCGCCGCGGGCGTGTGGACGTAGTAGATCTCGCCGTCCACCAGGTAGATCGAGCCGCCCGCGGAGCCGTCGACGTGCAGCGCTCCGGTGGCGCGGTTCGCTGCGGAGTCGTCCAGAGCCTCCGGGACCGCCGTCCAGCTGCGTGGACCGGTCGCGTCCGGGTTACCGCCCACGGCCACTCCGGCATGGACACCTCTGGCGGCGGTCACCCCCGACATCAGCCGAGCACCAGGTCGGCCGCGAGCCCGGCGAGCCGGTGTCGGGCGATCGCGAGGTTGGCGTGCTCGCGATCGAGCCAGAGGTAGAGGAACAGCCTGCTGTCCACCCGCGCATTGAGGAACCGGAGAACGTGGTAGCGGGCGGCGGACGCCACCACGATGTCCTCCACGACGTCACCGCCGGCCGAGACCGCGAACGTCGCGTTCTCCAGTGCCGCTCGGGCCACCTCGGTGGCGCCTGCGGCGGCCGGCTCCTCACCGCACGGCCAGTCGCCTGCGCTGCCTACCGCGAGCCCGGAGGCGTAGTCGACCAACCCCGCGCCGAGCACGCCGGGGATGGACATGGCGTGCCGGAGGCTCTCGTCGATTCCGGGCACACGTCACCTCTCCATGCCGGTGAGGCTGATCCGCGCGGTAGCTGGTGAGCAGCCAGTGCCGTGCGGGGTCAGCCGGTCGTGCGCCCCGGAGAGATCTTACGACTACAGCCAGCGCTGATGTGAGCGCTGTGCGTATTCTGTGGGGTTCGGGTTTATACCTGCACGTATCGATTTGCCCGGACGTCTCGGTGTGGCTGGTCAGAACGTCGTCGTCGGGCGTTCACGGCCGTGCGGGCGGCGTCCACGCCAGAAAAATCAGTTCACCGAATCTGGGACGCGTGCGTCGTCACGGGCCGGGGATGACCGCTAGGTCGGTGATGTCGGGCGCTCGCCCGGTACCGGTGGGCCCATACCGCCCGTATGCTCGGCCCTCGTCAGGGATGCGGATTAATCAACCGGCCATCGGCGCACCGACAGCGAACCGGGCGCGGGTAAACGTTGCATAATTCTCATTTGTCCCACCGACGCTCAGCGGAGGCTTGCGCGTGGCGGTCCGCGCCGGGAGCACCGGGGTCGTGGTGGCCTCGGCGGTCGTCGACGCCGTAGCCCATCGCTGGTGGCAGATCGCGAACGAGACCTGCTTCGTTCCGATGAGCTCGGCCGAGATCGAAGCCGAGCTGCGTGGCCACACCGCTCGGCTGCTCCGGTCGCTCGCGTGCGTTCCGTTCCGCAGCGCGCCCGGCCGCGAGGTCGGCGCGGCGCTGGTGGCGCGGCACTTCGCCGCACCGGACTTCATCGGGCGGACGGTCGAGCTGTTCGACGACGCGGTGCTGGCCCCGCTCGGCGTCCCGACCGCGTCCCGGGTCGTCCGCACTCCGGTCGGCGGTGCCGATCGGTCCACCCGGCTCTCCGCGCTGCGCGCCGCGCTGGTGACCGGCTACACCGACGCGCTCCGCACGCAGACGCTCGCGCAGCAGGAGGAGCTGCGCCGGGCCGATCTGCTCGCCCGCAGCGAGCTGGAGGCGGCGTCGCGGGCGCACGCCGCCCGGTTCCGCGCGGTCTTCGAGAACGCAGCCGTCGGCATCGCGATCAGCGAGTGGGACGGCACGATCCTGGAGGCCAACCCCGCGCTCCGGACGATGCTCGGCTACACGCTGCGGCAACTACGGCAGCGGCGGCTCGACGACCTGGTGCACCGCGACGGTGCGTTCGCCGGCCCGACCGAGGTGGGCTTGCGCAGCGAGACGTCGGTGCCGATCTCCGGCGAGCGACCGCTCGTCGTCAACGGCGGGGGCGTCATCTGGGCGCAGCTGACCACATCGGTCATCACGCCCGGCGAGGACTCGTTCGAGGAGGTCCCGGCCGAGGCGCCGGGACAGGAGCTCTCGCCGGTCGGCGATCCGAGCGGCCCGCGGTACCAGCTCACCGTGGTCGAGGACGTCACCGACCGCCGCCGGATGCGCGCCCGGCTCGTCCACCAGGCCCTGCACGACCCGCTCACCAGCCTCCCCAACCGCGCGTTGTTCTTCGACCGGCTCCGGGAGGTCCTGGTCCGCACCGGGCCGCGTGACCCGGTCGGCATCCTGATCATCGACATCGACGGCCTCGCCGCGGTGAACGACAGCCTCGGGCACGAGGCGGGCGACCAGATCCTCGCGTCGGTGGCGGACCGACTCACCGAGGAGATCGCTCGGGCCGGCCACCTGGTCGCCCGCATCGACGGCGACGACTTCGCGGTACTGGTCGGACCCGGGGGATACCGCGGTGCCGCCGAGGCGCTGGCGCGCCGGGTGCTCGCGGTGCTGGCCCGGCCGTTCGCCGTGGGCGCGCACGCGATCCCGGTCACCGCGACGATCGGCGTGGCCGAAGTGGACGCCGCGGGCGTCGACGCCTCCGGACTGCTGCGTGCCGCGCAGACCGCCCTGGAGTGGGCCAAGGCGGACCCGACCCGGTCGTGGGCGGCGTTCGAGTCCGGCCGGGGCGAGCGGGAGACGGCCCGGCGTCGGCTGGCCGCGGCGATGCCTGCGGCGCTGGAGAGCGGCGCCTTCCAACTGGATTTCCAGCCGATCGTCGGGTTCGCGGACGGCACGGTGTGCGCCGCGGAGGCCTTGGTGCGGTGGAACCATCCGCGCTTCGGTGTGCTCGGTCCGGCTCAGTTCATCCCGCTGGCGGAGGAGACCGGGTTCATCGTCCCGTTGGGACGGTGGGTGCTGGCCGAGGCGTGCCGGCAGGCGTCCCGCTGGCGGACGTCGGCCGGCGAGGGACCGGTGGTCAGCGTCAACATCGCGGCGCGGCAGGTGGCCGACCCGTCTCTGCTCAACGACGTCGCGGTGGTGCTCGACCGGACCGGTCTGCCGCCCGAGGGCCTGCAGCTGGAGATCACCGAGAGCGCGATCGTCGGCAGCGCCGAGGCGCCGACCGAGGTGCTGCAGGCGCTGGCCGGGGAGGGCATCCGGATCGCGATCGACGACTTCGGCACCGGCTTCTCGAATCTCTCGACGCTGCGGCACCTGCCGGTGCGCGAGCTGAAGCTGGCCGGGCCGTTCCTGGAGGGCATGGCCGGTGGCCCGGCCGCGGTGGGCTCGTCGGCGAAGCCGCTCGACGAGCCGCTGGCGGAGTCGCTGGTGGGCAACGCCGTCGCCTCGCCCGGCCGGGATGTGGCCCGGCGTCCGTCCAGCCGCGGAAACAGCGCCGACCAGGACGTCGTCGGCGCACTGGTCGGGCTGGCCCACGCGCTCGGGCTCAGCGTCACCGCGGAGGGCGTCGAGACGGCCGGGCAGGCCGACCGCCTCCGCGAGCTGGGGTGCGACGCTGGGCAGGGCTGGTACTTCGCCAGCCCGATGCCGCCGGACGAGTTCGCCGCCTCGCTCGCCGAAGGGCCGCGCGGCTGACCGGCGGCCGTTGGGCCGCCGGCGAGGGCTCGCGTCAGCCGACGTCGGGGTCGGAGTTCGCGGTGGCGAGCGTCTGCCAGGTCACCAGGACGACCGTGCTGATCCGCAGCGCACGCATCCGCACCGACCGCGCGCTCGCGGCGTCCGAGCCGTCCTCGTCGTCCGCGGCCGGCCACGGCGCGGTCACCAGTGTGCCCGTCGCCAGCGCCCGTCGGCAGGCGCTGACCAGCAGGCTCGCGGCCGACCCCGGATACAGGGAGCTCGCCGTCGCGCGGAGCAGCCGGTCGCGGGGCCGGCCGGTCCAGCGCACCGCGGCCCGGTTGGCGTGGTCGACCTGGAAGTCGGCGACCGCACCGCGCTCGGTCGGCACCGGGCTGAAAACCAGCGCCGGTTCACCGAACCCGTCGAGTGCCCGGTCGATCCAGTTGCCCCGGCCGTTCTCCGATCCGGCCACGCCGGACCGTGCCACCACGTCGGCGGCGACCTGGACGAGCTTCACGTTCGTGCTCTGCGAGAGCGTCACCAGGCGCGTGAAGGCGCCCTCGTCGTCCACTCCGTAGCGCTCCATGAACACGCCCTTGGCCTGTTCGATGACGGCGCGGCGGCTCATCGCCTCGCGGAGTCCGGAGAGCTCGGCTCGTACCGACAGCAACTCATCGCGCAGACCGGCGACGTCGCTCGGGATCGCGGAATCGTCCGCAGGACCCGCAGCAAGCACTACCCAGCCACCCCTCCCAATTTGGGCGGCTGGCTGCTCAACCGTGTTCCCGAAGATGTGCGGCTGCCATTATGCCGATCGTCCGCGAGCGGTGCTGCAACCGTCCCCGTTCGACCACTCCGGAGTGCCCGGACGGTCGATGCAGTGTCAGGTCAGGAGCCAGCGGGCGCCGAGCAGGAGGCAGGTGAGCGCGACGAACGCGAACAGGGCGACCCAGAGCAGTGGGTGCAGCCCGGTCAACCGCGCGAGCTGATCGGCGTCCGAATGTGGTGCCTGTCCGCGGCGGCGCAACCGCTGCAGCTCCACCACCGGGCGGGCGCCGCCGACGAGCAGGAACCAGGTGAACGCGTACGCGAAACCGGCCTGCACGGACGGGGTGCCGAACCAGGAGACGACGAACACCGCACCACCGGTCACCAGCACCGACGCCACGCCGTAGACGTTGCGGATCATCACCAGCAGCGCGCCGAGCCCGACCACCGCGAGCCAGAGCAGCGCCGTGATGTGGCCGGCGGTGAGCAGCGAAGCGCCGAGCAGACCCAGCAGCGACGGGGTGATGTAGCCCGCCACGCCGGTGGCGACCATGCCCGGTCCGTACGGCTTGCCCTTGGAGACCGTGACGCCGGACGTGTCGGAGTGCAGCCGGATGCCGGTCAGCCGGCGACCGCTCAGCACGGCCGCGGCGGCGTGGCCGCCCTCGTGCGCGATCGTCACCACGTTCCGGGAGATCCGCCACAGCGCGTGCGGGACGACCGCCACGAGCGCCATGACCGCGGCAGTCAGCACGAGCCAGCGGGGCGGGTCGGGCTGAGTCCCCAGGACGTTGGTCCAGACCTCGCTCAGGCTCCGCTCGTCCACCCGACTCCTGCCGTCCGTCTGTACCGCCGGCGCCGCCGGCACTGTCGCGGGCAGGGTCGCACATCCCTCCCAACCTCGGTCGAGCAGGCGGACCTGTGGAAGAGCTGCGCATTTACGCACCGTGGTACCTCTGTGACCTCAGCGTGAGATAATCCATTATTGGGAGCATTGAGATCTATCGGACCAGTTGTCCGGTTCGGTAGGGCAGTACCTGCGAGGGGGAGCGATGCGCGGAGATTCCGCCGGTAGGGCGGCTGGTGGCTTGATCGCCGCTGTTGGGCTGATCGGTGCGGTTGCCGGCGGCCTGTTCGGGGCTCCGGCGTACGGAGCCACCAGCACCACCGGGCACGTAGCCGTGGAAGACGCCGGCACGACAGGGGCGGGAACGAATACCGGCACCGTCGAAGGGCAGGGCGAGCCCGCGGAGGGCACGCCGGGGACCGGGAGCAGCTGGACCGTGCGCCGGTCGGTCACCGACGGGGTCACCGTGACCGTGACCGGGGCGGCGACCGGTAGGGTTCCCGAGGCGGTCACGGGATCGGTCTCCGGCGCCGTTTCCGGGTCGGTTGATACCGGCCTGCCCATTGGGTCCAGCTGGACCTGACCGTTGCGCCGAATCTGTGCACCTTTCCGGGAAGACCGCTCAGCTGGTCCTGCATGATGTGATCGCCGAAGCTGGGCCGTCCGCGCTCGTGTCATCCGGATGGGCGGGCTGGATACTGCCGGGGAGGTGCGCGTGGCCGGTGTGATGCGGCGGCGCATCGCCGGGGTACCGACCCGACTGTGGCCGCTCGTCCTCGTGACCGCCGCGGTGGGCATCGCCGGTACCCAGGCCGCCATCACGGTCGCCGGTACGGGGCTCGCACCGGCCTGGCTGATCCCCGTCTTCATCGGGTTGTTCCTGGTGGGCGAGGCGACGCAGCTCCACGTCCAGCTCCGGCGCGAGACCCATTCGTTCTCGATCTCGGAGATCCCGCTCGTCCTCGGCCTCTACTGGCTGTCGCCGCTCGCGCTGGTGATCAGCCGGTTGACGGCCGTGATCGTGGTCAATGCGGTTCGCCGCACCACGCCCCACAAATTCGTCACGAACACCACGGTGGCCGCCGCCGAGACCGGCGTGGCGGTCGCGGTCTTCGCGTACATGAGCCCGCTCGACACCACCAAGCCGATGCTGTGGGTGTCGGTACTGCTCGCGGTCGGGCTGGCCGACCTGGTCAGCTTCGCCGGCATCCTGGCCGCGATCACGCTCTACGAGGGACGCCCGGCACCGGTCGCGGTGACCCGACTGGTGATCGCGTCGATCTCGGTCGGCGTGCTGAACACCACCGTCGGCCTGGTCGTGCTGATCGTGCTCAAGGTCAACATGCTGGCGCTGGTGCTGCTGCTCGTGCTCGCGGTGGTGCTGGTGGCGGGCTACCGCGCGTACGCCCAGTTCCTCGCCCAGCACAAGAGCCTGGGGGAGCTGTACGCGTTCACCCGCGCGGTGAGCACGGCGCGGCAGGAGAACAGCCTCGCCGACACGATGCTGACCCGGGTTCGGGAACTGCTCTCCGCGGAGTCGGCCACGCTGTGGATGCCCGCGCTCGGCCGCCACCCGGAGACCGCGCTGGTCGCCCGGGTCGACCAGGCCGGGCTGATCGACGAGCAGTTGGGCGAGGACCCGATCCGTCGCCGGGTGCTCGACACCGGCGTCACCGTGCATCTCGGCCCGCGCGGTGCCAACGCCGACCTGCGGCTGCGCCGTGCGCTGCGCGGACGCGAGGTGAAGGACCTCATCGTGGTCCCGCTGCGCTCCGGTACCGCGGTCGTCGGCTGCCTCGAGGTGGCCGACCGCTTGCACGATTTGGCGACGTTCGGCGCCGCGGACGTCCGGCTGCTGGAGACGCTCGCCGCGCACGCCGCCGTCGCGGTGGAGAACTCCCGGCTGGTCGAGCGTCTCCGCTACGACGCCTACCACGACACGACGACCGGGCTGCCGAACCGGCGTCGGCTGGTCGAGGCGGTGGAGGCCGCGATCGCGGTCGACCCGGTGCCCGACGAGGTGGTGGCGCTGCTCGAGTTCGACATCGACGCGTTGCGCGGCGTCAACGAAACCCTGGGGCACAAAGCGGGTGACCGGCTCTTGGCCGAGGTAGGGCGCCGCCTGCGTGAGCACGCGCCCGACGGTGCGCTGGTCGCCCGGCTCGGCGGGGACGAGTTCGCGGTGCTGCTGCGCGCGTCCGGCGTCGACTGCGTGGTGGCGCTCGCGACCCAGCTGCGGCGGGTGGCGATCGAGCCGTTCCCGCTGGAGAACTTCACGATCGAGGTCGGTGCCGCGGTGGGCGTCGTCCTCTTCCCCGACCACGCCGACGACAGCGAGTCGCTGCTCCGCCGGGTGGACGCGGCGACCGACGCCGCGAAGGCCGTACCCCGAGGTGTGGCGGTCTACAGCGGCGCGATGGAGTCGCGGAGCGTCCACCGCCTGGGATTGGTGCCCGAGCTGCGGCGCGCGATCGAGCAGGACGAGCTGACCGTGCACTACCAGCCCAAGGTGGCCCTGGCGACCAGGGAGCTGATCGGGGTCGAGTGCCTGGTGCGCTGGAACCACCCCGAGCAGGGCCTGTTGATGCCGGGCGAGTTCGTGCCGGTCGCCGAGCACACCGGTCTGATCGGCCCGCTCACCCGGTGGGTGCTCACCAACGCGCTGGCCGAGTGCCGGCGCTGGCAGGACCTGGGGCGTCCGCTCGGGGTTTCGGTCAACCTCTCCGCCCGCACGCTGCAGGACCCGGACTTCCCCGACGAGCTCGACCAGCTGCTCGCCGAGGCCGGGGTCCCGCCAGAGCTGCTGACGCTGGAGATCATCGAGGGCGGCGCGCTGACCGACGCCGAGCGTCCGCTGGCGACGCTGCGGCGGCTGGCCGAGCGTGGCGTCCGGCTCTCGCTCGACGATTTCGGGGTCGGGACGTCGGCGTTCAGCTACCTGCGGACGATCCCGGTCCACGAGATCAAGATCGACCGGTCGTTCGTCCTCGGCATGAACACCGACGAGGCGGACCTCGGCATCGTCCGGTCGATCGTCGGGCTCGGGCGGCACCTGGGGCTCTCGGTGGTGGCCGAGGGAGTGGAGAGCGAGCGGGCGCTGGCGCACCTGGAGGAGATGGGCTGCGACATCGCCCAGGGCTTCCTGTTCGCCCGGCCGTTGCCGCCGGACCGGCTGGAGTCCTGGGTCGCCGCGCGGACCGAGGCGACCGGCGAACCGTCGGGAGCTGCCGGCGCAACCGGGGTGGACGGGGCCGAGGGCGCCGACGGCACGCCGGACGAGGCGACGCGCCGGTTGCGAGTCGTCGGGCAGCACGGATAGCTACACGTCAACACGGTCTTCGCGCCGACCTCGCGCCGATAGGCCATACCGATTTCGCATCCGCGGGGCGGGCCGTGTAACCTTTGCAGCGGCTCGCAAGGCCCCCTTAGCTCAGTCGGCAGAGCGTCTCCATGGTAAGGAGAAGGTCTACGGTTCGATTCCGTAAGGGGGCTCCGATGCCGACCTCGGTCGGTCTGCCCGGCAGTGCATGCTGCTGCCAATGGCGGTGTAGCTCAGATGGCAGAGCAAGCGGCTCATAATCGCTGTGTCGCCGGTTCAAGTCCGGCCACCGCTACCCCCACTCCGGTCGGCCTCCTGGTCGGCCGGTTCGGTTTTACGCCCGTCGCCAGGTAAGCTAGTCGATCGAGTACTGACCCGATCCCGCAGGAAAGAGGCACTTCCGTGGCCGCCACCGACGTCCGTCCGAAGATCACGATGGCTTGCGTGGAGTGCAAGAACCGGAACTACATCACCAAGAAGAACCGGCGGAACGACCCCGACCGCCTCGAGGTGAAGAAGTTCTGCCCCAACTGTGGAAAGCACCAGCCGCACCGCGAGACCCGCTAAGAAGTTCTGCACCGGGTCGGCTGTGGTAAGCACCAGCCGCACCGCGAGACCCGCTAAGAAGTTCTGCACCGGGTCGGCTGTGGTAAGCACCAGCCGCACCGCGAGACCCGCTAAGCGGTCGCTCGCACCACGCATCGGAACGGCGTCGCCCCTACGGGCGGCGCCGTTCGCTTTGGTGCCGGAGGGCATCTGAGAGTGGTGTGGGCGGGTGCCCACACCACTCTCAGGTGTTGCTCGGGTAGCAGCGGTGTGGGGTGCGCCTCCGTTGGCTCGCGGCGGGCCGCGGCGGTGAGGGTTACCGGTAGGTTGCGGTGAAACCCGACCCCAAGGAGGCGCCGTGGCCAACCGGACAGACGTAGCGCTGGTGAGCGCCCGATGAGCGCTGCGGACGCGATCGGGCGCACCTACCCGAAGCTCCCGCCTTACGAAGTCGGGCGGGAGAAGATCCGGGAGTTCGCCGAGGCGATCGGCGACCGCAACCCCGCGTACCTCGACGCGGCGGCGGCCCAGAAGCTCGGCCACCCCGACGTCATCGCGCCGCCGACCTTCCCGATCATCTTCACGATGCGCTCGACCGGCGCCGCGGTCCTCGACCCCGAGCTCGGTATCGACTACAGCCGCGTGGTCCACGGCGAACAGCGCTTCGTCTACCAGCGCCCGGTGCACGCCGGTGACCGTCTGGTCTGCGAGACGACGGTGGAGGACCTGAAGAACCGTGCCGGCAGCATCTTCCTGTACATGCGCACGGACGTCACGACCGAGGACGGCGAGCAGGTGCTCGCCGCCTACTCGGTGATCGTCTCCCGCGCCCCCGAAAAGGAGAGCTGATGGCCGCCACCGTCTCCTACGACGACGTCGAGGTCGGCACCGCGCTGCCGGCGAAGACGTTCCCGGTCCAGCGGCAGAACCTGGTGATGTACGCGGGCGCCTCCGGCGACTTCAACGTCATCCACTGGAACGAGCGGGTCGCCACGGCCGTCGGGCTGCCTAACGTCATCGCGCACGGCATGTTCACGATGGCCGAGGCGAGCCGGGTGCTCACCGAGTGGGTGGGCGACCCCGCCGCGGTCGTCGAGTACGGCGTCCGGTTCACCAAGCCGGTCGTGGTCCCCGACGACGACAAGGGTGCCGAGCTGGAGGTCATCGGCGTCGTGACCGACAAGCTGGACGACCGGCGCGTGGCGGTAGAGCTCACCGCCCGCTCCGGTGCCGACAAGGTCCTGGGCAAGGCCAAGGCGGTCCTGCAGCTCGCCTGACCCCCCAACAACGAACCGGCCTCCAAGCCCGCCTTGGAGGCCGGTTCATTGCATCTTCCGCGAGGGTCTTGACTAAGTAGTGATTGGTCAATAACTTAGGTCCATGAGCCCAGGAGCCCGCCTCAGCGCCGACGAACGTCGCGAGATCGTGCTCCGGGCTGCGCTGGTCGAGTTCGCCCGGGGTGGGCTCGACGGCACCAGTACCGAAACGATCGCCCACCGGGCGGGCATCAGCCAGCCCTACCTCTTCCGCCTGTTCCCCAACAAGAAGGCGCTCTTCGTCGCCACGGTCGGCCTGTGCTTCCAGCGGGTCGTCGACGCGTTCGAGGACGCCGCGGAGGGCTTGGCCGGCGAGGACGCGATGGTCGCGATGGCCCAGGCCTACACCAAGCTGATCAGCGACCGTGACCTGCTGATGCACCAGCTGCAGGCCTACGCGAGCTGTGGCGACCCGGACATCCGTGCGGCCGCGCGCGATGGCTACGGCCGCCTCTGGGAGACCGTGCAGCGGATCGGCGGCGCCACCGACGACACGGTGCGACAGTTCTTCGCCTACGGCATGCTCTGGAACGTCGTGACGGCGATGAGCCTGGACTCGTACGACGCACCGTGGGCGCGGATGTGCGTCCCTGACGACATGCGCGGCGGGCTGCAGTTCAACGACGCGCCGCAGTCCTAACGACGAAGTCCCGGTGACGCCGGGACTTTTTTCGGACCTTTGAAGTTATTGACCAATCACTACCTAGGAGTAGAACCATGGCCGCTCCACCCTCGACGACCCGATGGACGTTCCTCGTCACGACGCTGGCGGCGTTCATGGTGTCGCTGGACAACCTGGTCGTGACCACCGCGCTCCCGGCGATCCGCACCGCGCTCGACGCCGACCTCGCGGACCTCGAATGGACCGTGAACGCCTACACGCTGACGTTCGGTGTCCTCCTGCTCACTGGCGCATCGCTGGGCGAGCGCTTCGGCAGGCGGCGGATCCTCGGCCTCGGCATCGGCATCTTCACGATCGCCTCCGCGATGGCCGCCCTCGCGCCCGACGTCGGCACGCTGATCGCCGCCCGCGCGGTGCAGGGCCTCGGCGGCGCGATGATCCTGCCGCTGACGCTGACCATGCTCTCCGCGGCGGTGCGGCCGGAGCGACGCGGTGCGGCGCTCGGAATCTGGGGAGCGGTCTCCGGGCTCGGCGTGGCGATCGGCCCGCTGGTCGGCGGTGCGATCGTCGACGGGTGGGCCTGGCAGTGGATCTTCTGGCTCAACGTTCCGGTCGGGCTCATCCTGCTCCCGATCGCGCTGACCCGCCTCGCGCCCGCCAGGGGCATCGCGCAGCGGCTCGACCTCCCCGGCCTCGGGCTGATCACCACCGGGTTGTTCGGCATCGTGTGGGGCCTGGTCCGTGGCAACGCCGTGGGCTGGGGGAGCGCCGAGGTCCTCGGGTCGCTCGCCGTGGGCGTCGCCCTCACGGTGGCGTTCGGCATCTGGGAGGCGCGCACCGCCCACCCGATGCTGCCGCTGAGGTTGTTCCGGAACCGGGGCTTCGCGGCGAGCAACGTCGCCGCGATGCTGTTCAGCTTCGGGATGTTCGGCTCGATCTTCCTGCTCGCTCAGTTCCTCCAGACGGTGCAGGGCTTCGGCCCGTTCGAGGCGGGTCTGCGGATGCTGCCCTGGACCGCGATGCCGATGCTGGTCGCGCCCTTGGCGGGCCCGCTGTCCGACCGGATCGGTGGGCGTCCGCTGCTCGTCGTCGGTCTGCTGCTGCAGGCTGCCGGGCTCGCCTGGCTGGCCGGCACGATGTCGCCGGACACCAGCTACGCCAGCCAGTGGCCGGCGTTCGTGATCTCCGGAATCGGCATGGCGCTGTTCTTCGTCCCGATCGCGAACGTGGTGCTCGGGTCGGTGCCGACGAACGACACCGGGGTGGCGTCCGGAACCAACAACGCGATCCGCGAGGTCGGGGGAGTGTTCGGGGTGGCGGTGCTCGCCGCGGTCTTCTCGCACCAGGGCGGCTACGCGTCGGCGCAGGCGTACTCGGACGGCACCAGCGTCGCGACGTGGGTGGGAGCCGGCGTGGTGCTGGCCGGTGCGATCGCGGCCGCGTTCGTTCCCGGCCTGCGCCGCCCGGCCGCCGGGCCCGTTGCTCCCGAGCCCGCCTCCGAGCCCGCCGCCCCCGAGCCGGTCGTCCGCGAGCCCGAGCCGGCTCCGGTCTGACCTGCGGCGGCCACCGTCCGGCGGTGGTGCGCGAGCACGCGTAAACATCGACGAACGGCGGAGGGCCCGGTGCTGGAGCACCGGGCCCTCCGACGTGAGGAAGGATTCAGTGCGCCTCGGCGAGCAGCTTCTGCATCCGGCTGACGCCCTCGACGATGTCGTCGTCGCTGAGCGCGTACGAGAGCCGCAGGTAGCCGGGGGTGCCGAACGCCTCGCCCGGAACCACCGCGACCTCGGCCTCGTCGAGGATCACGGAGGCCAGTTGGGCGGACGATTCGATCGTGACGCCGCGGAGCTCCTTGCCGATGAGGCCCTTGACCGACGGGTAGGCGTAGAACGCGCCCTTGGGCTCCGGGCAGTAGACGCCGTCGATCTCGTTGAGCATCCGGACGATCGTCTGCCGGCGACGGTCGAACGCGGTCTTCATCTCGTCGACGGCGGAGAGGTCACCGGAGACGGCCGCGAGCGCCGCGCGCTGCGCCACGTTGCAGACGTTCGAGGTCGCGTGCGACTGCAGGTTGGAGGCGGCCTTGACGACGTCCGTCGGGCCGATCAGCCACCCGACCCGCCAGCCGGTCATCGCGTAGGTCTTCGCGACGCCGTTGAGGATGACGGTCTGGTTCGCCAGCTCCGGAACGGCCTTCACGATCGAGACGAACTCGGCGTCGCCGTAGATCAAGTGCTCGTAGATCTCGTCGGTGATCACCCAGATGCCGTGCTCCAGCGCCCAGCGGCCGATCGCCTCGACCTCGGCAGCGGTGTACACCCCGCCGGTGGGGTTGGAGGGGGAGCAGAACAGCAGGGCCTTGGTCTTCTCGGTGCGGGCGGCTTCGAGCTGCTCGACCGTGACCAGGTAGTCCTGGGTCTCGTCGGCGACGACGTCGACCGGGACGCCGCCGGCCAGGCGGATCGCCTCGGGGTAGGTGGTCCAGTACGGCGCCGGGAGGATGACCTCGTCGCCGTCGTCGACCAGCGTCGCGAACGCCTCGTACACGGCCTGCTTGCCGCCGTTCGTGACGAGAACCTGGTTCGCGGCGACCTCGACGCCGGTGTCGCGCAGGGTCTTCTCCGCGATCGCGGCCTTGAGCTCCGGCAAGCCGGCCGCGGGGGTGTACCGGTGGTTCTTCGGCTCGCTGCAGGCGGCGATCGCCGCCTGGACGACGTAGTCCGGGGTGGGGAAGTCGGGCTCGCCCGCGCCGAAGCCGATCACCGGGCGCCCGGCCGCCTTCAGCGCCTTGGCCTTGGCATCAACGGCGAGCGTGGCGGATTCGGCGATGGCGCCCACTCGAGTCGATATACGGCGGGCCGGCGTGGTGTCTGCTGCGGTCATGGGTTCCATGCTGGCAGACCCGCCCGGACGTACGCGCGCCTATAGTCGCCGCCCGGCGCCGACCACCCGCCGGTCCGGGCCGAGTGGGCCCCGCGCCGGTTTGGGAGATTCGTAGCGGACCCCGTACACTCATCGCTCTGGGGCGTGTCGACGCCCGACCCGCCACCCCTGGTCGGACGGCGGGTTGTCGTCGCGCTCGCTCTCAGGGAAGTATGTTGCAAGCGCGCCGCTGCACCCGCAGCGATGCGAAGGGGTGTAGCTCAATTGGCAGAGCAGCGGTCTCCAAAACCGCAGGCTGCAGGTTCAAGTCCTGTCACCCCTGCACCGACCTCGACCGACGAGGGGAACTCAGGCCTCGGCCGGTGAGTTAAGAGCACGACGACGGAAGGCTGAGCGGGCAGAGTCCACTCAGCCGCCCGCCCGAAGAACGACCGACGACGGAAGGCAGAGTAGGCGGAGTCCGAGAGCAAGGACACCGCCACTTAGCCCCCGCCGAAAGAACGACCGACGACGGAAGGCAGTCCGGTGGCCGAGAGCAAGGGCAGCGCCCAAGCCGCGGAGCGGTCTGCAGCTAGCGTCGCCGCGAAGACCGACGGTTCGCCCAAGCTGCCCAAGGGCGGCGGCAAGGGCCCGGTCGACAAGGGGCCCCGCAAGGGCACCAAGGAGCGTCGGCCCAACCCGATCTCCCGGCTGATCCGGTTCATCCGCGAGGTCGTCGCAGAGCTGCGCAAGGTGATCTGGCCCACCCGCAAGGAGCTGATCACCTACACGTCCGTGGTCATCGTGTTCGTGACGATCATGACCGCGATCGTGTGGGGCCTCGACGCCGGCGTCGCCAAGATCGTGATGTGGGCGTTCGGGGCGAACGGCGACTCCTAGTTAGGCCCCGAGGCCGGCCCGCACCGCGGGTTGGCCTCGTGCCGCGTCCGCGTGCGGAACAATGGACTAAAACCCACAGACAGAGAAGAGCCATCGCGTGCCCGAGTACGACGAGGATTTCCGCCTTCCCGAGGGAGGCGAGACCGCCGCCCTGACCGATGACGACGAGGCGTCGGCCGACGTCGAGGCGCTCCAGGCTCCGACTCCGGCCCCCGAGGCCGTCACCGTCGAAGAGGAAGACCCGGTCGAGGAGCTGCGTCGCGCCCTCCGGATGGCTCCCGGTGAGTGGTATGTCGTGCACTCCTACGCCGGCTACGAGAACAAGGTCAAGACCAACCTCGAGAGCCGCATCACCTCGCTGAACGTCGAGGACTACATCTTCCAGATCGAGGTGCCGACGCAAGAGGTCACCGAGGTCAAGAACGGCAAGCGGCAGCAGGTCCAGTCGAAGGTCTTCCCGGGCTACTTGATGGTCCGGATGGAGCTGACGCCGGAGTCCTGGTCCGCGGTGCGGAACACGCCGGGCGTCACCGGCTTCGTCGGGGCCACCTCGCGTGCCGACCGCCCGAGCCCGCTGAGCCTCGAAGAGGTCGTCAAGATCCTCGCGCCGACCGTCCAGAAGGAGGTCAAGGCGCCGGTGAAGGTCGTCGACTTCGAGGTCGGCGACTCGGTCACCGTCACCGAGGGCGCGTTCGCCACGCTGCCCGCCTCGATCAGCGAGATCAACCCGGACGCGCAGAAGCTCAAGGTGCTCGTCTCGATCTTCGGCCGCGAGACCCCGGTAGAACTCAACTTCAACCAGGTCTCCAAGATTTAGCCACGGCGCCGACCGACCAGGGTCGGCGTCGCCGGTTCTCGGCCGGGCATCATTGACGGTGCCCGGTTGTTGCCGGCAAGGACTCCCGGAGAGACCGGGGGAACTGCAGTACGCCCAGGAAGCCCAGGAAGATGCCTCCCAAGAAGAAGAAGCTCTCAGCGATCATCAAGCTCCAGATCAAGGCCGGCGCCGCGACGCCTGCCCCGCCGGTCGGCCCCGCGCTGGGTCAGCACGGCGTGAACATCATGGAGTTCTGCAAGGCCTACAACGCGGCCACCGAGTCGCAGCGGGGCGACATCGTCCCCGTTGAGATCTCGGTCTACGAGGACCGCTCGTTCACGTTCGTCACCAAGACCCCGCCGGCCGCGCGTCTGCTGCTCAAGGCCGCCGGTGTGCCGAAGGGTTCGGGCGAGCCGCACAAGACCAAGGTCGCGACCGTGACGCGGGACCAGGTCCGGCAGATCGCCGAGACCAAGATGGTCGACCTGAACGCGATCGACATCGATCAGGCCGAGAAGATCATCGCCGGCACGGCGCGTTCGATGGGCATCACCGTCCAGGACTGATTGCCTCGGGCCCGCATCGCCCGGCCCAGCTTCCCGCTCGCGGCGTTTTCGCCCACTCGGTTGCAGAGCAACCGTCGCAGGCTGCGGCCTTGCGAGCGGAGACCTGGATCCGGCCGCTGCTCCCACTCGGGCGGTGACCGTCAGAACCACCCCGCATCAGCGGGCGACAGATGAGAAATCGTGGGAGAGCCGGGCGCGGCTCATCAACCACGAACTCCACAGACTCAGGAGACGTAATGAAGCGCAGCAAGGCTTACCGCGCGGCGGCGGAGACCGTCGACAAGTCGAAGCTCTACAGCCCGCTCGAGGCAGCGCGGCTGGCCAAGTCCACCAGCACCACCAAGTACGACGCGACCGTCGAGGTTGCGATCCGGCTCGGCGTCGACCCTCGTAAGGCCGACCAGATGGTGCGTGGCACGGTCAACCTGCCGCACGGCACGGGCAAGACCGCTCGGGTCATCGTGTTCGCGGTCGGCGACAAGGCCGCGCAGGCCGAGGCCGCCGGTGCCGACGCGGTGGGCTCCGACGACCTGATCGAGCGGATCCAGGGCGGGTGGCTCGACTTCGACGCCGCCATCGCGACCCCGGACCAGATGTCCAAGGTTGGCAAGATCGCGCGGATCCTGGGCCCGCGCGGTCTGATGCCGAACCCGAAGACCGGTACGGTCACGCCGGACGTCACCAAGGCTGTGAACGAGATCAAGGGCGGAAAGATCAACTTCCGCGTCGACAAGCAGGCCAACCTGCACCTCGTCATCGGCAAGGCGAGCTTCGACGACACGAAGCTGGTTGAGAACTACGCGGCCGCGCTCGAGGAGATCAACCGGGCGAAGCCGAGCGCCGCGAAGGGCAAGTTCCTCCGGAAGATCACGTTCACGACCACGATGGGTCCGGGCATCCCGGTCGACCCGAACCGGGCGCGTAACCTCCTCGAAGAGGACGCGGCCGCCACGGCCTGACGTTCCGCACCGCATTCCGCATCACGACGAGGCGGCTCCCGACGGGGGCCGCCTCGTTCGTCGTTGTTGGGGGAAGAATGGGGGCATTGTGCTGTGCGCACACTGCCATTGCGCGCTGGACTGATAGTTTTCTCTTCGAAGGGCGGGCCGAGCCGGAGGGGGCTTCGCCGACAGAGTCGGACGATGCCCCCTCTCCGCCCGCCCAGGGCCGGGTTGCGCGGCCCTCGGCGTCGCCGCCGGTTTCCGATTCGGGGGATCGCCGAGCGTGAGGTACGCTGGTCGATGACATCCACCGAAGACCGCTGGTCGCTGTGCTGTGTTCGTTCCGAGCCGGCACGGCCGAAGGTCCCGCTGACGCGGGCGACCCGCGCAGGCCGGACGGTCGCCGTAGGTTCCCACGCCTGCCTCGAGTGTTGAGGCGCTGCGTGAAAATCCTGTGTGCTGCCCCGTGCGCCCTGCGCCGGGGCGTCTCTCGTTTCAGGCGGGCACGACCAGCCCGAGTTACGAGAGAGGAGGCCCATGGCTGACACTCAGGCCCGCCCCGACAAGGCGGCCGCAGTGGCTGAGCTGACCGGTGGTTTCCGCGACTCGGCGGCGGCGGTGCTCACCGAGTACCGCGGACTGACGATGGCGCAGCTGACGACGCTGCGTCGTTCGCTCGGTCGCGAGACGACCTACGCCGTGACGAAGAACACGCTGGCCAAGATCGCCGCGCGCGACGCTGGTATCACCGACCTCGACGAGCTGCTGACCGGTCCGACCGCGATCGCATTCGTCAAGGGTGACCCGGTCGAGGCCGCCAAGGGCCTGCGCGACTTCGCCAAGGCCAACCCGCTGCTGGTGGTCAAGGGTGGTGTGCTCGACGGTCGCAAGCTGAGCGCCGAGGACATCACCAAGCTGGCCGACCTGGAGTCGCGCGAGGTTCTGCTCGCGAAGCTCGCTGGTGCCATGCAGGCCAAGATGGCGCAGGCTGCCGCGACGTTCAACGCGCTGCCGACCCAGCTCGCCCGGCTCGCCCAGGCGCTGCAGGAGAAGAAGGCCGCCGAGGGCGGCGCCGACGCTCCGGCCGCCGACAGTGGCACCGACGCTGCGGCCGCCGACAACGGCGCCGACGCTCCGGCCGCCGACAGTGGCACCGACGCTGCGGCCGCCGACAACGGCGCCGACGCTCCGGCCGCCGACAGTGGCACCGACGCTGCGGCCGCCGACAACGGCGCCGACGCTCCGGCCGCTGAGGCTTCCGCGGAAGCCTGATCGTCCCCGCGTAGGGGCTGATCGGCCTCGCCGCAACCAATACCGCGCTGGGGTGACACCCCCCGGCACCCCACTGAAAGGACACGCCTGCTATGGCGAAGCTCAGCACCGACGAGCTGCTCGACGCGTTCAAGGAGATGACGCTGATCGAGCTCTCCGAGTTCGTGAAGCTCTTCGAGGACACCTTCGACGTCAAGGCTGCCGCTCCGGCTGCCGTCGCCGTTTCCGGCCCGGCCGGCCCCGGCGCTGCCGCTGAGGCCCCCGAGGAGAAGGACGAGTTCGACGTCATTCTCGAGGGCGCCGGCGACAAGAAGATCCAGGTCATCAAGGAGGTGCGTGCCCTCACCAACCTCGGCCTGAAGGAGGCCAAGGACCTGGTCGACGGCGCGCCGAAGCCGGTCCTGGAGAAGGCCAACAAGGAGACCGCGGACAAGGCGAAGGCCCAGCTCGAGGCCGCTGGCGCCACCGTCTCGGTCAAGTGATCTCCGCCGGCCACCGCGCCGGCGAGCACTGACACCAGAAGCGCCCGTCCGATTCGGGGCGGGCGCTTCGTCATGCGCGGGCAGGCGGCGCGTGCGGGTGGCTTTTCCGAAAACCACGTCACGGTGCGCCCTGAGAGGTGCTCTTCCCGAAAACGGGTCCTCGCCCGCCCCGCGCGCCCTTGCGGAGCGGGCTGGGCGGGCGGCGTCTCAGGCCTGCTTGCGCCAGCGGTCGGTCAGGGCGCCGTAGATGAACACCGGGTTGCCGACGAGGTAACGCTTCCACAGGCGGCGCGGCTCGGTCGCCAGCCGGTACGCCCACTCCATGCCGTGCCGCTGCAGGAACTCCGGCGCCGACGGTTTGTTGCCCGCGTGGAAGTCGAACGCCGCACCGACCGGCACGACCGTGCAGTTCAGCCGCGCGGTGTACTCCGCCACGAACAGGTCCTGGCGTGGCGTCCCGAGACCCACCCAGAACACGTCGGGCTTGGCGGCCGCGACCCGTGCGACCAACTCGTCGGCCTCGTCGGCGGTCAGGTCGCGGAACGGCGGGGACTCGACACCCACGAACTCCGCACCCGGGAACCGCTCGCCGAGCTTCTCCGCCAGCGTGGCCACGGTCGTCGGCGACGCGCCGTACAGGTAGTGCTTCAGCCCGCGGGCACGGCCCTGGTCGATGGTGTCGGCCATCAGGTCGGGCCCGTAGACCCGCGCGGCCATGTCCGGGTGCCCCCGCCGCCGCCCGACCATCGCCACGTAGTGGCCGTCCGCGAAGTTGATGTCGCTGGCGTTGAGCAGCGCACGGTACTCCGGATCGCGGACCGCGAGCGAGAGCGTGTACGCGTTGCACAGGTGGGTGCGGCGCGCCTGCCCGTAGTGGGAGTCGACGACCAGCGCCGCCGCCGGGTCACGGGTGAGTGCTTCGATGCGGACGCCGCAGCACACGAACGTGCCCGGCCGCGTAGACGTGCTCATAGCGCGGAAGCTTAGTTGTAGCCCCAGCCCGGACCTAAAGCAGCAGCCGGGGCGGGGCCGCGCGGCTGCACACCCCCAGCAACCGGAGGGTGGGTCAGCAACCACGCACGGGCCGGCGGGACGACTCGGTGGGCCGAGCCGCGCGCCGGATGCGGAAGCAACCGGCGCGCGCCCGGCAGGCGTAGATAGGGCAGTTAACGACGGAAGGTCGACTGGTGCTCGAGGAACCACCGGTAGACCGACGCGATGCCGTCGCGGAGCTCCACAGTGGGCTCCCAGCCGAGCGCCTTGATCCGGGAGACGTCCAGCACCTTGCGCGGCGTACCGTCCGGCTTCGAGGTGTCGTGCACGAACTCGCCGTCGTAGCCGACGACCTCCGCGATCATCCGGACCAGCTCGTCGATCGTGACGTCCTCGCCGACGCCGATGTTGATCGGTGCCGGGTCGTCGTAGCGCTCCAGCAGGACCAGGCAGGCGGCCGCCAGGTCGTCGGTGTGCAGGAACTCGCGGCGCGGCGTACCGGTGCCGTAGATCGTGAACTCCCGATCGCCGGCCGCGACGGCCTCGTGCATCCGCCGCATCACCATCGGCATCACGTGCGCACCCGGGATCTCGAAGTTGTCACCGGGTCCGTAGAGGTTCGTCGGCATCGCCGAGATGTAGCTCCGGCCGTACTGCCGCCGGATCGCCTGCACCTGCATGACCCCGGCGATCTTCGCGATCGCGTACGCGTCGTTCGTCTCCTCCAGCGGGCCGGTGAGCAGCGAGTCCTCGCGGATCGGCTGCGGCGCGAACTTCGGGTAGATGCAGGAGGAGCCGAGGAACAGGAACCGCTCGACGCCGAACTCGTGCGCCGCGTCGAGCAGGTTCGTCTGGATGCGCAGGTTGTCGGAGAGGAACTCCGCCGGGTACGTCGAGTTCGCGAAGATGCCGCCGACCTTGGCGGCGGCGTCGATCACGTAGTCGGGCCGGGCCTCGTCGAAGAACGCGCGCACCGACTCCCGGTCGCGCAGGTCCAGCTCCTTGGAGCGGCGTCCGACGAGGTTGGTGAAGCCCACCGACTCGAAGTGGCGCCAGATGGCCGAACCGACGAGCCCGCCGTGGCCCGCGATGTAGACCCGGGCGTCCCGAGGGACAGGGTGGTGGAAGGGCGTGGTGGCCACGGGTGGTCGTCTCCTCGAACGCGAGCATCATCGACGGAGTAGTAACGTCTGGCGCCAGCGTATCCATCCATGTGGCCGCACACCTGTGGGGAACCAGCTTGTGAAGATCGTGCTGGCGCACAACCGCTATGTCTCGGCTAACCCCTCGGGTGAGAACACGGTCGTCGACCTGGAGTCGCGGCTGCTCGCCGAGGCCGGCGTCACCGTACTGCCGTTCCAGCGCAGTTCCGACGAGATCGCGGAGCTGTCCAAGCCGCAGAAGGCTCTGCTCCCGATCTCGCCGATCTACGCGCGGCGGGCTCAGCGCGAGCTCGCGGCGCTGCTGGAGTCCGAGCGTCCGGACGTGCTCCACCTGCACAATCCGTACCCGCTGCTGTCCCCGTGGGTGATCCGGACCGCGCACGCCCACGGTGTGCCGGTCGTCCATACGGTGCACAACTTCCGGCAGGTCTGCGCGAACGGCCTGTACTTCCGCGACGGGCACTCGTGCCACGACTGCCTGGGTAAGGCCTACCCGTACCCGGCCGTCCAGCACTCGTGCTACCGCGGCTCGAAGGCGCAGAGCGCGTTGATGGCGACGACGCTCACCGTGCACCGCGGCACGTGGCACTCGGTGGACCGGTATCTGGCGCTCACCCCCGCGATCGCCGAGCACCTCCGGTCGTTCGGCGTCACCGACGCGCAGATCACGGTCAAGCCCAACGGGGTCCCCGACCCGGGTCGGCACGACCAGGTCGGTCGTGGGTTGCTGTTCGTGGGCCGCTTCTCCGCCGAGAAGGGTCTCGATCTTCTGGTCGACGCGTGGCAGCGGCACCCCGAGGGGTCGCTGGGCACGCTGCGGCTGATCGGGGACGGGCCGCTGCACGCGGAGGTGACCGCCGCAGCCGCCGGGCGCCGCGACATCGAGCTGCTGGGACGGCGTACCCACGCCGAGGTACAGGACGCGATGCGCGAGTCCGCGGCGCTGGTGACGCCGTCGACGTGGGACGAGGTCTGCCCGATGGTGGTGGTCGAGGCGCTGGCGAACGGACGTCCGGTGCTGGCCACCGCGATGGGCGGCTTGCCGTTCCTGGTGGGGAGCGACGACGCGGCGGAAACTCCGGGCGAGGACGCCGCACCCGCCGGCGGCTGGACCGTCCCGCCGGACGCCGAGGCGCTCGCCGCGATCCTGCCGCGGGTCGTCTCCGAAGCGCCCGCCCTCGCGGCGGCGGCTCGCCGGCGATACGAGCGGATGTTTTCGACGACGGTGACGACGGCGGCCCTGCTCGGCGTCTACGAGGAGTTGATCGCCGCACGGGTCGATCGGCGCGTCGTGAAACGTTGACCGACGTTTCTCCGTTCTTCCCTTCGGAGTACACGGGATAGACAACGTCTCGCTGGCGAGTACCGTCCGTGGCTCTGAGGAACCAATGCGAGAATCAGCGGAATCGGTGCCCAGCTGCCGACCGGCGCGCTCGGGCGCGGCTGCACGTCGGGGCAGCGCGGGTGTCGAGTCCACTGTGAGGGCGCGCTGAGGGGCAACAGCGCGGCCATCCAGCGGAGCACCAGGCAGCGACGCTGCGCACAGCGACCGGAGGACTCAGCACAGCCGTGGCGATCGAAAAGCGCGTCAGCCCTCTTGCCCAGCGTCTTGGGTCCGGTGGGCCCTTTCTCGACCCAGATCGGTGGACGGCACGGCATAGCCGTTTCGTCTTGATCGGCGCAGCCGTCGTGGCGATCGCCTGGTTGGTGGAGGCCGCCACCGAGAACGCCGCCAACGGAACACGGGCCGCGATCGGCGCCGCGCTGGCGGTCGCCGTGGCCGGCTTCGCGCTGTCGCTGCGTGGCGTCACCTGGTCCGGCCTGGCGGTCGGTGGATTCGTGGTCTTCTGCGGAATGATGTCGTGGACCTGGACCACGACCCGCGCGGTGACCTGGTCGGTGTACGCGCTCGGCGCACTCCTCCTTCTGCTCTGGACGTTCCCGTGGTTCCGGGACGCGGTCCGGCTCCCACGCCTCGGCGCCGCCTGGCTCGGCCTGGCGTACTGGCCGCTCGGCATCATCTCGGCGATCCTGACCGCGAACCTGACGGTCGGTGGGCAGCGGGTCGCCTACTTCGGCGTCTCGGCAGTGGCCGCGCTCGGCATCGTGGTGGCGCTGCGCCGCACCGGCCGGGACCCGTCGGTGGGTGTCATCGCCGCGTTCCTGTTCGCGATCTCCGCGCTGTTCCTGGTCGGCTCCGGCAACATCCTGGACGACGTCCACGCGGTGCCGGAGGGAGCCTGGGGCGCCCGGATGAACGGCCGTTTTTGGGGCGGCCCCGGTCTGCTGTACCACCCGAACTCGCTGGCGCTGATCGGCGTCCTGATCTCGCTGCGGATCGCCCCCGACCGGTCGTTCGTCCGCTGGCAGCGTGGCGCTGCCCTCGGGCTGACCGGTCTGGTCATCCTGTTGACGAACTCCCGCACCGCGTGGCTCTTCCTGGCCTGCGCGGCGGGTGTGCACCTGCTGGTCGTGGCCCGGAAGCAGTGGTGGGCCCGCCGCGGCGCCGTGGTTCCGGACGACGGGCTGCCGACCTACCCCTCGCTGCGCCGAGCGGCGCTCGCGGCCGTGCTGCCGTTCGTGCTGGTGGGCATGGTGTTCATCGGGATGGGCGGGGTGTCCTCGCTGTTCCAGAGCCGCTACCAGAACACGGTGACGACGCCTACCACCGAGGACGAGACCGCGGACATCACCAGCGGCCGGTTCGACACCTGGAAGCAGGTCATCGACGAGTTCGAGTCCGACGCCATCGTCGCGAAGGTGTTCGGCAACAACTCCGATCCGCGCGGCGCGGTGGTCCGGGAAGACACCGGGGCGGAAGGGGAGCGGCCGGAGCTGACCACCGACAACTCGGCGATCGGCGCGCTGCGTCGGGCCGGGATCCTCGGATGCGTCGCGTTCCTGTTCGGGCTCGGGCTGCTGCTCTGGCGGGCGGTGCGGCGCGGCGTGCCGGCGTGGTTCACGATCACCGTGGTGGCGTCGCTGGCCACGATCCCGTGGGCGGACTGGTTGCTCGGCGGCGTCGGCGGCACGTTCTGGATCTTCTTGCTCGCTGCCGAGGCCTGGATAGTGCTGGGCCCCGCCGCGCAGGCGGCGAAGTTCCCACCCTCGGCGCCGTCCGGTGGCGCCACCCCACCGGTGCCGTCGCCGGCCGGTCCGCCGGCCGCTACCGGTGCGCCGGACGCGTCGGGCGCGTCCGCGCCGGCGGGTGCGTCCGCGTCGGCGGGTCCGCCCGCGCCACCGGGGGGCGCGTCCGCGCCGGCGGGTGCGTCCGCGTCGGCGGGTCCGCCCGCGCCACCGGGGGGCGCGTCCGCGCCGGCGGGTGCGCCCGCGCCTGAGCCTGCGGCTGACTCCGTCACGCGCTGATCTACGCCGAATCCGCCTCCACGG